>CAXUIA010000033.1:14133-14953 GCA_964250835.1 uncultured Acetobacteraceae bacterium
TGATAACGGCCTCCTACCAGGTGGCTCAGGCGCTCGGCCGTCTCACCGCGACCGACCTTCACCTCGACACCCCACTCTACGACGAAACCGCCTACTACAACGCGGTGAAAGACAGGCTCTGGGGCACCAACGACTATGCGGTCAAACAACCCGGACGTTGATCCGGCGGGAGCGATCATGGACGAGCGCGGTCGACCAAACGATGACGACAAAGGCATCCTCGACACCGTCCGCCGCATCCTGAGCGAGGATCAGCAGCGAAGCCCGGAGCCAGTCGAAGCCCGGCATCCATTCACTCAGCCCAGCGAGCCTCACCCCGACGACGATGTGCTGGAACTCGAACCCGCCATGCTGGTCGATCCCGCGCCCGTCGCCCCGCGTCCGCCGGAGCCGCGCCAGATGTCCCGCGAAGTCGATGGCCAAGAGCAGCTCGTTGGCAAACAGGCCGAGCAGGTCGCGCGTCAGTCACTCGGCTCGCTTCGAGGCGTCATCCGTGAGCAGCGCGCATTGAATACGCATCGCGGCGGTCCGACCATCGAGGAGATCGTCCGCGACGAGATCCGTCCGCTGCTTCGCGACTGGCTCGACGCCAACCTTCCCGCACTCGTCGAGCAGCTGGTCCGTTCTGAAATCACCCGGATCGTCGAGCGCGACGGCGCCTGATACGCGGCCTCAGCCTGTCGGAAGGCCGCTGAACCTCTGATATTGCGGACAAAGAAGTCGGGCGATCCCAGGCGCGCTCGAGGCAAGTCTGCGTATGACTGTGGCGCGATCGTCGGCCGCGGGCTCGCGGCACCGCGCCGCCAGATCAGCCAGCAAG
>CAXUIA010000034.1:0-1041 GCA_964250835.1 uncultured Acetobacteraceae bacterium
GCCACCCGCCGTCCCCGTAGCCAATCCGACGCGGGCTCGGCCACATGACGCCGCTTGCAGTCGAGTCGAACCACCAGCCAATCACGACACGGACAGGCCAGCAGTTCCCGCACCACCCGGGGCAGCGCGGGCTCGATCCGCACGTCATCTTCCAGGATCAGCGCGACCTCGATCCCGTCGCGCACCATCCGCTCATACAGGCGATGGTGGCTCAGATAGCAGCCGATCTCGCTCGGCATCATCTCTACCCCATAGGTGCGCAGCGCCCGCGCGCGGTGGTAAACCGATCGCTCGGCCTCGCTGAGCGCGCGCCCATCGACTGCGGTGACGAACTCCGCCGCCACGCCGAGCCGCTCCAGCAGTCCCGTCATGTAGTGCCGACGCTCCACGTCGCGCGCCATGTTGATGACGAACACCGGCAAACCGGCCAAGCCGTCGTTCTCCGCCATTAGGACAACCTCTCCTGTAAGCACCGCAGGCCAGAGCTCTGAGGATGTGAAACCATCACAATCAGTCGCGAGGCTCGGCCCCGAACCGAGCTGGTGCGACGAAACCAGACCCGCCCATCATGGAGGGGTCTGGGATCCAAACGCCCTGCGTTTGGCGGCGTGCGGGACAGAGCCCCGTCTCTTTGTTACAGGCCGGCGGCGCTTTGCCAGATGCCTCAGGCAGCCGCGCAAAGCGGCTGCATCTCCGCGAGCGATGACTCGATTGCCGCCGCAAGCGCGTCCGCAAGCGGCGCCAACTCGGCGCCCGAGAGTGCGGCTTGCTCTAGCCGCAGTCCTACCTTCGCCAACCTCTCAAAGCCCAGCATACCGGCACTTCCAGCCACTCGATGGACCGAAGCCACCAGCGCTCGGCTGGCTTCCGCGCCCGAGTAACTCCCAAGTTCGACCAACAACTCCCGTGACGATCGATCAAGCGCCTGGAAATAACGTTGGATCGTCTCGGCCGGCAGGTAATCTCCAAGACGCGCCAGGACAGTCGCATCCAGCACCGGCCACTCCGGCCAAGCCGCGTGTTCATGCGGTTGGCCAGGAG
>CAXUIA010000034.1:1051-5455 GCA_964250835.1 uncultured Acetobacteraceae bacterium
CCCCGCCCACTCCTCCCAAACCCCATCACCCGGGGGGTTGGCCGGAGTGGCCGGCTGCAGTGCAGGCTCGCCCGAATGGTCGCCAATGACCGCTGCAATGGCCGCCATCAGCGCGTCGGCGCCATAAGGCTTGGCGAGATGTGCCGTCATGCCCGCCTCCCGGCATGCCGCGACCTGCTCGGTGAACGCCGACGCCGTCAGTCCGATGATCGGCACCCGCGCGGCTGCGCCAGGCAGTGTCCTGATCCGCCGGGTTGCCTCCAATCCGTCCATGCCGGGCATTCGGACGTCCATCAGTATGACGTCGAAGTCTCCCGACATGGCCAGCGTGACTGCCTCCGCTCCATCGGAGGCACATGACACGGAATGCCCGGACATCTGAAGAAACGAACGCGCAATGTCGCGGTTCATCGCGACGTCGTCCACCACGAGCACACGAAGTGCTGCCGACAGTGTGCGCGCCGACGCTATCGGACTTGCAGACGGGCTTGACGACGGCTGCGCCACGTTGACGCTCAGCTCCAGCCAAAAAACGCTCCCGCCATCGATCCCGGCGTCGTAGCCGAGCCTGCCACCCATCGAGCGCGCGAGCCTCGCCGATATCGCGAGCCCCAGTCCCGCACCCTCGACGGTGCTCGTCGTGTCGATGTCCAGCCGGTCAAAATCCTGAAACAGGCGTGCGCGCTTGTCCGGATCGATGCCCGGACCGGTATCGGCGACCTCAAAGCGCAAAGCCCGCCCGCAATCGGTAGCGCGCATGCCCAGCTCCACGCGCCCGGACGGCGTGAACTTCACCGCATTGCCGAGCAGGTTCAACAGTGTCTGCCGCAACCGCGTCGCATCGACCGACATCGCGCATGTTGTTCCCCGCGCGACAGTGAGCCCAAGCTCCAAGCGCTTCGCTTCCGCCGCAGCGCCCACCATGTCGAGACAATCGCGGCAAAGCGCCTGCACGTCGATCTCGATCGGTCGCAGCGAGCTCCGTTCATGCTCGATTTCCGACAGATCGAGCACCGAGTTGATCATCTCCAGGAGGTGACGGCCTGCAGCCACCATCGCGTCCGTGCGCGCCATCTGCAACGTGCTCAGCCCGCCTTCGGCGCGAAGCAGTTGCGCGTAACCGAGAACGCCGTTCAGAGGCGTACGCAATTCGTGGCTCATCCCGGCTAGGAAGCGCGATTTGGCCAAGCTGGCGCGCTGCGCCTCGTCGCGTGCTGCCGCAAGGCTCTCCGCCAGCCGCTCAAGATCGGCATTTGCCGACTCGAGCGCGCGCTCTCGTCCGTCGTGCTCCGCCCGAAGCGCACGCTGCGCCGTCACATCATGGAACACCAGAACGGCGCCCAGGACCTTGCCGCGATCGTTGCGTATCGGCGCGACCGAGTCCTCAACTCCGTATTGCCGCCCGTCGCGGGCACGCAGCACCGTCCGGTCGGGCAGCAACTCGATGGCACGCGAGGCAAGACAGGCCGCAACGGGAACCTTGACCGCCGCACCACTCTGCCCGTCGACTGCGTCGAAGACCGTCTCGACGGGCTGCCCGATTGCCTCGGAAGCCGGCCAGCCCGTCAGCCGCTCGGCGATCGGGTTCAGCCACACGACCCGCCCCGAGCCATCGGTGGTGATCACGCCATCGCCAATCGACTGCAGCGTTACCCGTAACAATTCATGCTTCTCGGCCAGCTCAGCTCCGAGCCGGCGATGCTCGGTCATGTCGCAGTTCGATCCGACCATGCGCACGGCCTTGCCCGTCGCGTCCCGCGTGACCACCCCTGTTGCGCGTATATGACGGATTGAGCCATCCCCGCGAACAATCCTGAACTCCTCGTCGAAGTGGCGCGAGCCCTCGATCGCGTCCCGCACTGCCTGCTCGGCCGCTTGGAGGTCATCGGGATGCAGGAATTGCAGCCAGCGTGCATACCCGGGCGAACCGTCTTCGCGATCCATCCCGAAAATCCGGAACATCCAGTCGTCCCACGTTAGCCGGTCCGCTTGGATGTCCCAGTCCCAGATCCCGATCCCGCCGCTGTCGGTGGCAAGCGTCAGGCGCTCGTTGAGTGCGCGCAGCCTCTCCCGCTCTGCTACGCGTTCGCTGATATCTTTGAAAACTCCCGTTTGGCGTAATCCCATCTCATCCGCCACCACGGGCTGCCCAATGACGCGCGCCCAAATTCGGCGTCCGTCCGCGCACACCATCGGCACTTCTAGATCAAACCCTGTTCCAAACCTCGATAGTTTGAACGCCTGGTCCACTGTCTGGCGTACTTCCGGCGCATAAAAGTCCATCGTCTCATCAATGGTCAGTCGAGCGTCGGGCTCGAGACCAAGCATCCGTCTGGTTTGTGCCGCGAACGTGACCGTTCCAGCCGACAGATCAATCTCCCAGGCACCAATGCCGGCAAGCCTGCTGGCACGCTCGAGAAACTCCTCACTTTTGCGAAGTGCGTCCTGCTGGCTCTTGCGTGCCGTTATGTCTTCTTGCGTTCCATACACCCGCTCGGGACGTCCGTCGCACGCAAACACCAGCGCGGTTCCACGGCAAAGCACCCAAACGAAATGACCATCGCAATGACGCAAACGTATCTCGACTTCGTAATGGTCGGTTTTGCCCGCGAGATGCTGCGCCGCCGCTGCCCTGTATTGCGCGACGTCATCCGGATGGATCATGGCGATACGCGCCTCGTGAGTCATACCGCTCAGGTCTGACAAGTGGTGACCCACGATTTGCGCACCGCGCTCATTGACCACGAAGGCATCGCTCGCGAGATCCCATTCGAACGTTCCCGCCCTGCAGCCCTCGACCAGGTTTCGCATCCGCTCGCGTTCAATGCGGAGCGCACGTTCTGCGTCGACGCGCTCGGTCACGTCCGTCATCACCGACAGGTTGAGGAGCGGTCCGCCGGCCGGATCATCGGAGTTCACAGCGGCCAGCTGGACGTCGATCACCCGACCGTCCTGGCAGACGACCTGCAGCGCCAGATCGTCCACGCGTTGTTCGGTCAACAGCAAAGGCAAGGCTGCCTGGAACGAGCGAGCGGATCCGTCGGTGAGCACGTCCCGCATTGATCGCCCGATCACCTGGTCTCGGGCATAGCCAAGCCGGGCAAGCCGGGCAAGCCATGCATCGCTGACCGCAATCAGCCGTCCTTCGTGATCCATCGAATGCAGCAGTGCAGGTGTTGCTTCATAAAGGCGCTGGAACCGCTCTTGGCTTTCCCGCACGGCAACATTGGCCTTCGCCAGCGCGCTCGCAGCCTGCCAACTTCCGAGTGCCACCGAAGCAGCCTGCGCAAGGCAGCGGAGAATGTCCCGCTGCCTCGCATCAAGGCGGCGCGGTCGCCGGTCCAGGACGCACAGCGCGCCCGCACCTGATTTGAGGCGCAGCGGTACGCCGGCATAGAACCGCAATCCGGCCTCGCCCGTCACCAGCGGATTGGCGGTTAAACGCGCGTCCGCCTGCGCATCCTCGACCTCCATCAGGTCACACGAAGCGACCGTATGAGCACAGAACGAACTTGACTGTGCCATTCGCCGGCCGGCGCTCCACCCTACGTCGGCCACTGAAAACTGCTCGATCCCGTCGAGCAGGTTCAGAAGCGCCACCGGCGCGTCGAGTGCGAGCGACGCTGCACGGACCAGCGCCTGCAGCGCCGGTTCCGGATCGGCCGCATCAGCTCCAAAGCGCCCTTCGGCTTCTTCGGCCACATCATTCATTGCGCGATCGCCCAGGCGGCGGGAGGGTCGGGGGAGATGAATCTGCCAGCCCAACCTCACCAACTGATGAATGCCGGCGGATCAGTCGGCAACCGGCCGCGCACTCACCTGCAGTCTGACGAGCTCGACCGGCCAATGCACGAGATCGTGCCCATGATTGAACGGCGGCGATCGGTCGAGCTGTGCGACGGGCACCAGCAATCCGCCATGGCTCACGCAGGGCGCACTCGCCCAATGCAGCCGCTCATCCTTTGCCACCAGGGTCAGGCGCCTGTCGGGCGTCAACTTGAGAACCGCGTCGCTGCCGAGGTCGGTAAGGTAGAGGTCGCCATCGCCATCGATGGTCATCCCGGCAACCGAGGGCGTGTTGTACCAGAACTCCGTCAGTGCGCTCAGCGTGGCTGCGGGCAACGACCCATCGTCGAGTGCGTGCGTCGGGATGCGGTAGAGCGGGCCCGACAGTGGCTGCAGGTAGACGAACTGCCCGTCTGGCGTAATGTCGATCTGGTCGGCATTGATGCCGACAGGCTTGCCATCCGATCCACGCAGGATCTTGCCGTCCACCAGAGCCGGCCGCTGCGCAGTTGTCGAAGGATCGCGATCAAGCACCCGGCGTGCATCGCCCGTCTTGAGGTCGAGCACGATCAGACCGGGCGCACCCGCATCGGTGACGTAGGCAACAGACCCGTGCAA
>CAXUIA010000034.1:5465-7549 GCA_964250835.1 uncultured Acetobacteraceae bacterium
GACCAGCAGCTTCTGCGCGCTCGCAACCGGCTTGCCGCCATAGCCTGCCGCCCCATCCACCACCCAGAGCCGTCCGTCCGGGCCGACTTGCAAAGCATTGACTGAGACAAAGGCGTTTGCCGGATCGGCGCCGGGCTTGAAGCCGTTCCAGCTGCCGCCGGGATATGCAGCGACGCTGCCGTCGGCGTGCAGCTCGGCGAGAGACAGCCCGGCGTTGCCATCGATACGCGGGTATCCCACAAAGACCCGCCCACCGACTTCGGCGACCGAGGTCCAAATCGAACGCGGTGAGGTTGCGACCAGGCTGATGGGACCGTGATCGGCTGCGCACAGGAAAACCGAGAAAAAAGCCGTTATTATTTTTGTAACGATACCGAAACGGCTTATGACCGTGCTGCTCGCGCGCACCGTTTGGTGAGACAAACCGCGAGGCTGAATGCTCATTCAGGTCACATCAAACGCGATTTGACGAGGTGCCGCGTGGCAAGGTTGTTTCTCCTGGCAGGTCTTGCGGTGAGCTTCGCCTTCGGCCTCACCAGCATCGCGTCGGAAGGGCCGCACTCTTCGCCTGTTGTTCAAATCGCCGTCAGGTAGCGCGCACGCAGGTGGGTCTCGAACGCGCCAGGATCGAGCGCGCGCCCCGTCGCGCGCTCCAGGATATCGTTCATCCCGAGCAGGTTGCCATGCGCGTGCACGTTCCGGCCGAGCCATTCTATCAGGCCCGACACATTGCCTAACCCGAGCTGCGCGTCGAGGTCGGGCATCGCCTGCCGTGCAGCCAGCATCAGTTGCGCGGCCGCCATCGCACCCAGCGAGTAGCTCGGGAAATAACCGTAAGTACCCATGAACCAGTGGATGTCCTGCAGGCACCCGGTCCGGTTATCGGGCGGCCGGATACCGAGCAGGTCATGCAGCCCGTCCGACCAAGCCGCCGGCAGGGCATCTACCTCCAAGGCGCCGTCAATCAACGCGCGCTCCAGCCGGAACCGCAGGATGACGTGCGCCGGATAGGTCATCTCGTCCGCATCGACCCTGATCAGGCTCCGTTCGACCCGGCGCCACAGCCTGCGCAGGTTCGCGGGTTGGTAGGCCGCCTTGTCTCCGCCATAGGCGCGCGCCAGCAGCGGCCCGAGCCAATCAAGGTAAGGATCCGACCGGCACGCCTGCATCTCGATGATCAACGACTGGCTTTCATGCACCGCCATTCCCGCGGCACAGCCCACGGGTTGCCGCCGCCACGCCTCCGGCAGTCCGCGCTCGTAGAGCGCATGCCCAGTCTCGTGCAGCACGCCCAGGATTGCACGGCTCGGTTCCATCGGGTCGTAACGCGTCGTAATGCGCACGTCGTCCGGCGTTCCTCCGCAGAACGGATGCACTGATCGATCCAGCCGTGCATGCGACCAGTCGAGACCGGCCGCCTCGGCGAGCTGCCTGCAAACGCGTTCTTGCACGTCAGTCGGCACCGGCGTGGGTAGCTTCACCGGCTCTGGGCCGCGCATCCTTTCGGCTTCAGGCAGCGCCTCACGTAGGAACGCCTCGTAGCGATCGAAAATCGGCTCGATGTCGGCCGCCCCGATCCCCGGCTGATGGCTGTCAATCAACGCATCGTAGGGAGTCAGCGCCAGCGCCTCCCCGAGCAGCGCCGCCTCGTCGCGCACCACATCGAGCAGCGCCTTCATCGGGCCCGCCACGCGCGCAAAGTCATCGTCCGCCCGAGCGCCGCGCCAGATCATCTCGCATGACGTCTGCAGTCGCGCCCGCGCCTCCACCAGCTCCGGTGGCAGCACCGATGCCCGCCGCCAGGCGCGTTGCATGAGAGACAGATTGCGGGCCGGCCACTCGTCCAGCGCGTGTTCCGCGGCCGACGCGAGCTCGCTCGCGAGCGATGGCGAGACCAGCATCTGATGCGCGAGCCCTGCGAGCACCGCAAGCTGCTCGCCCCGTGCCGCGGCACCCCCCTCCGGCATCATCGCCGACTGATCCCAGCTCAGCATGGCCGCCGCTTCGTCGAGCACGCCGATCTTCTCGAAGCGGCGAGACAGTGCGTCGTATGGCTGATCCATGCTCTCCGCGTTCTCCACGAC
>CAXUIA010000034.1:7559-14302 GCA_964250835.1 uncultured Acetobacteraceae bacterium
CTCCACGACCATCCGCGACCCTTCAGCCTTCGTTAACCATTCGCACGGTAAGAGGGTATGAGTTCATCAAACCGGGGCAGGACGCCGACACGAGAGTTCAAGCGATGCCAATCGCACCCATTCCAACCCTCTCGCAACCCGCCGCGAGCACTCGCCCGGACATCGACCGTGCTGCCCCGCCCGCTACCTCGCCCGCCAATATCGCTCCGGCCTCATCGACCGCACCTCTCCTCAATCCCGACCCGGTCATAAATTCCAGTCTGGGCATCGTCGTGCTGCAGTATTTCAGCCAGGCCGGCAACGTCACCCAAACATTTCCTTCGCGCCAGCAACTCGACACCTACCAGATCTACGGCTTAAAGGGCTTACCCTCGCAGACCGAGTGATCACACCCCGTCTTGGCGTGCATTGACCCCGACGCGCTGCACCGACAGGCCGCCCTGGCTCACAACGCAGGCGATCATCCACGTGCGATCGCACTCCTGGCAACGGCGCTCCGCTCTCAACCACGCGCCGCGCACCATCACATCCTGCTCGGCCTGGCGCTCGCCGCCGAGGGCCAGGCCGAAGCCGCCCGCGCCGCCCTCGCGCTCGCTTGCCTGCATGATCCGGCCAATCCTGCCGCACACCGTGTCCACGGCCGCATTCTCGTGTCCCTTGCCCGTGGCTCTGATGCGCTTGCCGCCTTCGACCGCGCTTTAGCACTCGACAGCCAAGACGCCGAAGCTCATCACGAGCGTGCTCGCCTGCTCCTCGCGCACCGGCCGAAGACGGCGCTTGAAGGGTTTCGCGCCGCTCACGCGCTCCGCCCCGACGACCCGGCCACTGCCGCCAACCTCGGCGCCGCTCTGAACACACTCAACCGCGGCGAAGAAGCCGAACCGTTCTTGTCGGCCGCGCTGAACGCGGCACCCGATCAGCCTGAAACCCTCTCGACCCGCGGCCTGGTGCGTCTCGCGCGCGGTGATCTCGACCAGGCGATCTCCGATCTGCAACGAGCCCACGTGCTCGCCCCCGACCACCCGGCCATTGCGCGCCATCTCGCCATCGGTCTCTACGAGTGCGACGACCTCGCCGGCGCCCGCCTTCTCCTCGACACCGTCCTCGCCAGACACCCCGGCGATCACGCCGCCCGTTACAATTTGGGCCTTATCGACTTGGCAGAGGGCAACTACCAAGCCGGCTGGTCCGGCTTTGAAAGCCGTCACGCCCTCCATCCACGCGACCCGCTTATCCAAACCTGGGACGGCAAACCGCGCGCCTCACCGCTCACGCTCACCGCCGAACAGGGGCTCGGCGACACCCTCCAGTTCCTCCGCTACGCGTCGCTCGCAGCCGCCCGCACTCCCGTCGTGCTCTCACTCCCGCAGGCACTCCGCCGCGCCGCCGCCGGTCTTGGTCTGACGATCGTCGAGCAGGGCAGGGCAGGGGTCCCGCTCGGCAGCCTCCCACGCCTGTTCTCCCCCTCGCTCGACCATATCCCGCCGCCATTCGCCGCGTGGCACGACCCGCGCGCCGCCGCCGGCTGGGCGCGGCGGCTTGCGGACGATCGACCCCGGGCGCTTCGCATTGGGCTCGTCTGGTCCGGCAGCGCAGCCTACCGTCAGAACCGCCGCCGCTCGATCCCTCGACATTTTCTCGAGCCGCTCCTCGACCTCCGCGGCGTCCAGTTCATTTCCCTGCAACGGGACGCGACCCTCCCCGGCGCCATCGATGCGGGTCCCGCGCTGCATGACCTCGCCGAAACCGCCGCTCTGATCACCGCGCTCGACCTGGTCATCACCGTGGACACGGCTGTCGCTCATCTTGCCGCTGGCCTCGGTAAGAACACGTGGCTGCTCGATCGGACGGGCGGCGATTGGCGCTGGTTACGCGGGCGTGAGAACAGCCCGTGGTATCCTGCGCTGCGGATCTTCAGGCAAGCGACGCCGAACAATTGGTCCACCGTGATCGGCGAGGTGTGCAAAGCGTTGGCTGCGGGCTCTTTCCCTCATCTGCCGGAGCAAGCCGCTCCGGACCAGCAGCCCGAACAGGAATGCAAACCCCCTAGCTGACCACGATCCCGCCATCGACGTTGATCGACTGACCGGTGATGAACGCCGCGCCGTCGGAAGCCAAGAAGCAGACCAGCCCCACCATGTCCTCGGGCTCGCTCAGTCGGCGCATCGCCGTCGCCGCCGTCCAACGGTCGATGCTGACTTGGTCGCCCAGGTTGGTGCGTCCCATGTCGGTCACGACAATGCCGGGGCATACGCAGTTGGCGGTGATCCCGAACTGCCCCACCTCCTGCGCCAGCACGCGCGTGAACCCCATCACCGCCGCTTTGGAGGCCGAGTAGTGCGCCTGCTGCGGCGCCCCCTGCTTGCCCCCGATCGAGGCGATGTTGATGATCCGCCCGTATCCACGCTCGCGCATGTGGGGCAGCAGCGCCTGGGTCACCAGGAACGTTCCCTTCGCGTTGACGTCCATCACCGCGTCCCAGTGCTCCTCGGCCAGCTCCTCGACGGTTGACGAGATCAGTATCCCGGCATTGTTCACCACCGCGTCGATCTGTCCTGCCTCGGACACCGCGCGCGTCACCATCGCCTGCACTTCGCCCTTGCGGCTGACGTCGGCGAGTGCCGGCCACGCGCGGCGGCCGCGGGCGGCGATCTCGCTCCGCACCGCGTCCAGCAGATCGGACTGCCGCTCGATATCGTTGATCACCACGTCGAACCCTGCATCCGCCATGCCGAGCGCGAGGGCGCGCCCGATCCCGCGGCTCGCACCCGTCACCAGCGCCGTCTTGCCCATCGTCGCTCTCCTTCAGAAGAACCTGATCTCGCCGCGAAGAACCGCGAGACTGACCGCCGCGATCATCACTACGCCGCGAACCTCGTTTTGTAGATAGAACGGCGCCCCGAGCAGGTTGAGCCCGTTGTCGAGCATGCCGATGATCACCACGCCCACGAGCGTGCCCTCGACGGTCGCGCGTCCGGGCTTAAAGGCCGTCATGCCGAGAAACACCGCCGTCAGGCTGTCCATCAGGTAGGCCGTTCCAGCGCCGGGCTGGCCGGTCCCGAGCCGCGCGGTCAGCATCACGCCGCCCATGGCCGCGCCGAACGCGGACAGCGCCAGGGCCACGATCCGGCAACGATCGACCGAAATCCCCGACAGTCGCGCGGCCTGGATGTTGGCGCCCGTCGCCACCACGCCGCGCCCGAGCCGGGTGCGGTTGACGAGGACGTAGAACACCAGGGTTACCACGAGGGCGATGACGATCGGCACCGGAACCACCCCGAACAGCCGCCCGCTCGCGATATAGTAGAAGCTGTCCGGCATCGACGCGTAGATGGAGTCGCCGCCGGTGTAGGCATAGTTGGCACCCAGCGCGATCGGTCCCATCGCCAAGGTCGCGATCAGGGATGGGATCCGCAGCCGCGTCACCAGCAGCCCGTTGACGATCCCGATGAGAACGCCGGCCAGGACCGGCAGCGCAATGGCGGCGGCGACCGGGAGGCGCGACCACACCAGCAAGCCCGCCGTCAGCACGCCCGACAACCCGGCGACCTCACCCACCGACAGGTCGAACTCGCCGCTGGCGACCGCGACCGTCAGGCCCGACGAGATCACCATCAGCACGGAGATCTGCACCAGGATGTTGCTGATGTTGTTGACGGTGACGAACTTTCCGCTGCAGACGGCAAAGACCACGAAGATGGCGACCGCCGCTCCAACGGTGCCGTAGCGGGACGCCAGCGACGTGCGGCGCACGCCGCGCGGCTTTTCGGTTCGCGCGGCCGGCGCGCGCGCCGTGCTTGAGATCGTGGAGTCCATCAGCTCACCTCCAGCAGCAGACGCTGCTCCGACGCTTGGTCGCGTTCCAGACAGGCGCCCAGCGTCCCGTCCGCGATGCAGTAGATCCGGTCGCACAGCGTGATCAGCTCGCCGAATTCGGCGCTGCTGATCAGCACCGACGCGCCCTCGCGTGCCATGTCGCGGATCAGGGCGTAAAGCTCCGCCTTGCTGCCGACGTCCACGCCCTCCGTCGGATTGTCGAGCAGGAACAGGCTGCGCCCGTCCTGTGCCGCTTCCCGGCGCAGCAGCCAGCGTCCGAAGGCGACCTTTTGCTGGTTGCCGCCCGACAGATGCATGATGTCCTGCAGCCGGCCCGCGCACTTGACGTCCAGTCGCTCGATCATGGTGTCCGCGAGCGTGCCCGCGTGACCGTCGCGCACGAACCCACCTCGGCTAATGGCGCCGAGGGCGGCCGAGTGCAGGTTTTCGGCCACCGACAAGCCCGGAAACAGCGCTTTGCGCAGCCGCTCGTCGGCGATCAGGTAGATCCCGCGCGCCACCGCGTCCGACACGCGCCGGGGCAGGCCAGGGCGTCCGTTGACCACGCAACCGGACGCATCGCCCGCCGGCGGCACGGGCGGCAACCCGGCAAGGCTTTCGAGCAGCCCTGTCTGCCCCGCCCCGAGCACGCCGGCGATGCCTACCACCTCGCCCCGGTGCACCGTCAGTTCCGGCACGGAGAGCGCGCCGAACTGCATGCCGCGCAGTGACACCGTCACCTCGTCGCGCGCGGCGTGGCTGTGCCAGTCGGTGCTCGTGATCGTGCGCCCGACCATCATCCGCACCAGCTCGGCCGGGGTTAGCGACGCCACGGGCCCGTCATGCACCTTGCGCCCGTCCTTGAGCACGGCGACGCGGTCGCAATGCTCAAAGACCTCGCTCAGATGGTGCGAGATGAACACGATGCCGATGCCGCGCGCCTTTAGGTCGTCGAGGAACCGGAACAGCCGGTTTGTTTCATTGAGCGTCAGCGACGCCGTCGGCTCGTCAAGGATCAGCACTCGCGGTTCGGCGACCAGAGCCTTGAGGATGTCCAGGATCTTGTTCTCGCCGATCGACAGCTCGCTGCACTCCTGGTCGAGATCGATGTCAACGCCGAACTGATCGGCGAACCGCCGCGCTGCCGCCATCAGCGCGCGGTTCCGGATCAGGCCGCCGCCGAGCGGCTCGCGCCCGAGCATGATGTTTTCGGCGGCCGTCAGCCGTGAAATAATCGCCAGGTGCTGGTGCGCGACAGCAATCCCGTCCCCCAAGGCATCGCGCACCGATCGGAACCGCACCGGCCGTCCGCCGACCAGCAACTCGCCGCGGTCGTGCGGCTGCGCCCCGCAGATGACCTTGATCAGCGTCGACTTGCCGGCGCCGTTGGCGCCCACCAAGCCCAGCATCTCGCCGCCGTGAAGCTCGAGATCGACGTCCGCGAGTGCGACCGTGCCCGCGAACGACTTGCCGATCCCGCGCGCCTGCAGCAGAGGGGCCGGGGCAGTTGCCCCGGCCATCGTCATGCTCACCCCAACTCTCGTGAGCTCAGGACCGCATGCCGGCCAGCGCCCGGTCGCGATACACGTAGTAGAGATCCGTTGCGTCCCAGGTCGGCTTGCCAGGCGCGGGCAGGTTGACGCCCTTGACCAGCAGCGGGGCAGGGAACTCGACCGTCGGCACCGGGACGACTTCCTTGGAGTTCCGCCCGCGTCCAACAATTTCGTTGATCAGCCAGCCGGTGTAGGCGCCCCAGACCTCGAACGCCTGCGCCACCGTCGCCACCTCGGGATAGTCAGCGACGCTGCGCATCCGGTCGACCGCCGTCGGGTGCCCGTCGGCGCCGACGATAAAGATCTTGTCCTGCATCTTGCGCGAGATCACAACCTCTGCCGCCGCCATCGCCGGCTCGTCCCAGGGACACCAGATCGCGTCGAGCTGATCGCCATAACGCGTCAGCCAGTCGTTCACCGTGTTCTGGGTCGTCTCGTAGAAACCCGAATACTGGATGACCCGTTCGGCTTCGAGATTGATCCAATCGTTCTCGGTCAGCACCGTCTTCATTACCTTGCCGCGCTTGCGGGTGCCGTGATGGAAGTTAGCGATGATCGCGCACATGCTGGCCTTGCTCTTGCCCTGGCTCAGCAGCTTGTCGACCATGAACTGCGACGTTTGCGATCCCATCACGTAGTTGTTGCTGGTGATGTCGGCGATCGCCGGCGACTGCCATCCTGAGTCGAGGCTAAAGAACGGGATTTTGGAGCGCGTTAGGGCGGCAAGCGCGCTGTGGGCGGCCGTCAGCGTGCCATACATCACCAGGATCGCGTCCGACTTGGCGGTGATCGCGTCTTCGATCTGGCTGACTAGCGTGCCCGGATCGCCCTTGGCGTCGGTCAGCCGCACGTGCCACTTGCTGTCGAGCCCGGTCGTTTTCAGCCACTGCTGCAGGCCGGCCCAGGAGCGCTGGTCCGATTGCGCCGACATCTGCTGCGCCACAACGGCGACCGACAGCGCCTTGGCGTCCTGCGCGACCGCCGGGCGGCTGCCGAGCGCGAATTGCGCCAGCTGCGCGCCGCCGACCGCCAGTCCCACACTTCCCAACAGGCCGCGTCGCGTCGGCCCGCCTTCGATCAACTTCTCCATCCCGAACTCCTCCATGTTGCAGCCGCTGTTACGGTCTCCGGTCGTCACGTCAGTCGAACAAAGCCGCCACCTCCTGCGGCTGGTCCCAGTGCGGCATGTGCCCGGCGTTAGGCACCAGGTGCAGCGCCGTCCTGCTCGGTGCCTGGAGCACGTGGCGCCAGGGAATGATGCGGTCGTCGAGGCCCCAGACGATCCGCGTTGGCATCGGCAGCGTCGCGAGATCAGGCACGATATCGACCGTTTGCTGCCCGTCGGCGACGATCGCCGCCGCAACCGCGCGCAGC
>CAXUIA010000034.1:14312-14926 GCA_964250835.1 uncultured Acetobacteraceae bacterium
GTCGGCGAGGCGGGACGCCGACATCGCCGGCGGCCGCACTGAAAGCTTTCTGAGCAGATGCGCGAGCGTGCCGGGCGCCTGCACGTTGGCCATCCCGCTGACGAAATCGGCATCGATCTCGGTGCCCAGTCCCGCCGGCGCGATCAGGGTGAGCCGGCGCACGGCGGCCGGAAACACCCGGGCGAGCCCGACCGCGACCGCCGCGCCCAGCGAATGGCCGACCAGATCGAACTCACCCTCGACGGAGGCCGCAAACTCGGCGAGCGCGTCGAGGAGGCCCGAGACGCCGTCGGCGTTGCGGCTTGACGTTCCGTGTCCGGGCAGATCGGGTGCGACCACCCGCCAACCCTTGCGAGTGAGTGCCGCGGCGAGCCCGGCCCAAGTCTGCGCGTCGCCGCCGAACCCGTGCACCGCAAGGATGGTCCCGCGCACCTTGCCGCTCGCTTCCCAGACGGAGGCCGGCTCGCGTTGGACGGGTGAGTGCAAAGCGGCGCGGACGTCGTCCGCCTCGATGCGTCCCCGGCGTCCGCGTCCGCGCAGGCCCTCAAGCGACATGCCGTTGTCGCGCGCTAGGCGACGCGCCACCGGAGTCGCCCGTGCCCGTTCGCCCGGGT
>CAXUIA010000035.1:0-12431 GCA_964250835.1 uncultured Acetobacteraceae bacterium
CTCTGGCGCGGGCGGCGGGGACACCGCACGGGCTGGTCGCCGGACAGGCATGGGAGTGCGAGGACGCGGTGGTGCTGGCGACGTATCAGCGGGCGAAAACGGCGTCGCTGTTTGCACTCGCGACCGGCGTTGGGGCGTCGGCGTCGGGCGCGGATGCGGCAGCGTGGCGGCCATTGGGCGAGCGGTTGGGCGAGGCCTACCAGGTAGCGGACGACATACGCGACGTGGTGTTGGATGCGGACGTGCTGGGAAAACCGGCTGGGCGTGATGCGGCGCTGGGCAGGCCCAACGTGGCACTCGCGTGTGGGGTCGATGACGCATCGGCGCAGGTGGAGTCGTTGGTGCGGGATGCGATTGCCGCGATCCCGCCATGCCGCCATCGGGACATGCTGCGGCGCCGGATCATGACGGAGCTGAGCCGGTTGTTGCCGGCGGACCTGGTGTTGCGCGCCGCTGCTTAACTCGAGCGGGTCTGGAGGCGCTGCCTCCAGCGGAGTGTGGGGCGGAGCCCCCTGGTTCATCCGCCTGCAGGCCGATCCCCGGTTCCGAAGTGTCGCCACTCGCTTACCTGTATTTCGGATCGTCGCCCGACACCGTGCCGGACGTCTGTTCGAGCTATGCGCGGGTTTCGTTTACTCGCAGATCCTGTCGGCATGCATAGAGCTGGATGTTCCAAGCCTGCTGCTGCGCGGCGGGTGCGACGCGTCGGCATTAGGGCTGACGGAGGAGCGGGCGGAACGCTTGCTGGCCGCGGCTGCATCGTTGGGCATTGCCGTCCGTCGTCGTGGCGGCGGCTACGGTCTTGGGCCGATGGGTGCAGCGCTGATCAACAACCCAGGCGTGGTCGCGATGATCGCGCATCATCGGGCGCTGTATGACGATTTGCGTGATCCGGTTGGATTGCTGCGCGACGTGGACGCGCGGACGGCGCTGCGCGCGTATTGGTCGTATGGGGAGGGAGTTGAACAGGCGCGCGACTACTCGGATCTGATGGCGGCGTCGCAGAGGATGATCGCCGACGAGGTGCTGGGCGCCTACTCGCTGCGTCGTCATCGCCGGCTCCTCGATGTAGGCGGCGGAACGGGCGCATTCGCGCGGGAAGTCGAGCGGCGGGCGCCGTGGGTTCGGGCGGTGGTGTTCGACCTGCCGTCGGTGGCTGCGTTGGCGCGCGGTCTGATCGGAGCGGAGCGCGTGGTCGAGGGAGATTTCCGGCGCGACTTGATCCCCGAGGGCGCGGACATCATCACGCTGGTTCGTGTTCTTCATGATCATGACGATGAAGTCGCGCTGACACTTCTGCGCGCGGTGCGTCGTGCGCTGCCGGCCGGCGGGCGGCTGCTGGTGGCGGAGCCGATGGCCGAGACTCCGGGAGCCGAGGCGGCGGGTGACGGGTATTTCGGATTTTACTTATTGGCGATGGGAAGCGGGCGGCCGCGTTCGCCTCGTGTGATCAGGCGAATGATCAGGTCGGCGGGCTTCACGCGGACGCGTCTGCTGCCGACGCGGACACCGTTGCTGGCGCGAGTGATCGTTGCGGAATGACGTTCCGTTCATTCATGCTTGTGTCAGGTTTAGTTGTCGTCTTAGAGTGTCCATACAAGCTGACAGTAAGGTCGGCTGAGGACGTCGGATGCAAACGCTCGCGGTGGTCATGCAGCAACCAGGAAAGGCAGCGCTTCAGACGCTTGCTCTGGTGCCGCCGGGTCCGTCGGACGTAGTGGTCGACGTCGATTGGAGCGGGATCAGCACCGGGACTGAGCGGTTGCTGTGGTCGGGCCGGATGCCCGACTTTCCCGGCATGGGTTATCCGCTGGTTCCGGGCTACGAGTCGGTGGGCCGGGTGGTCGAGGCGGGGACGCAATCGGGACATCGGCTGGGCTCGCTGGTGTTCGTGCCGGGCGCGCGTTGCTTCGGCGATGTGCGCGGGCTGTTCGGTGGCGCGGCGGCGCGGGTGGTGGTGCCGGGCGCGCGGGTGTCGGTGCTTGCGGCGGATCTGGGCGAGCGCGGGACGCTGCTGGCGTTGGCGGCGACTGCATATCACGCCATCAAGGATGGCGCGCCGGAGCTGATCGTGGGGCATGGGGCGCTTGGTCGGTTGCTTGCGCGGCTGACGATCGCGATGGGAGCGGCACCTCCGCGGGTTTGGGAGACGCAGGCGCGGCGTCGCGATGACGCCTCCGGCTACGAAGTGGTGTCACCCGACGAGGACACCCGGCGGGATTACGCGCGGGTGCTGGATGCGAGCGGAGATCCGACGGCCCTCGACCGGCTGGTTGAACGGCTGCGTCGCGGCGGAGAGATCGTGCTGGCCGGTTTCTATTCAGGAACGGTCGGTTTTACGTTTGCTCCCGCATTCATGCGCGAAGTTCGGCTTCGGTGTGCCGCCGAGTGGCAGCCGCCGGATCTGGCCGCGGTGCAGCATCTGCTGGAGTCGGGCGCTTTGTCGCTTGACGGATTAATCACGCACAGGCGACCGGCGGCGGATGCGGACGGTGCCTATCGCGTCGCATTCGACGACCCGGATTGCTTGAAGATGGTCTTGGATTGGAGAGACGCCGCATGAGTGAGACGCAGATCATCGCGATCTACGGCAAGGGCGGTATCGGCAAGAGCTTTACGCTCGCCAACCTGTCCTACACGATGGCGTCGATGGGCAAACGGGTTTTGCTGATCGGATGCGATCCGAAGAGCGACACGACGTCCTTGCTGTTCGGCGGCCGGTCGTGCCCAACAATCATCGAGACCTCGTCGGCCAAGAAGGCGGCGGGCGAGAAGGTTTTGATCGGGGATGTCTGTTTCAAGCGCGACGGCGTTTTCGCGATGGAGCTCGGTGGTCCCGAAGTCGGTCGTGGTTGCGGCGGACGCGGGATCATTCATGGATTTGAGCTGCTCGAAAAGCTGGGCTTCCATGAGTGGGGGTTCGACTACGTGCTGCTCGACTTCCTGGGCGATGTGGTGTGCGGCGGGTTCGGCCTGCCGATCGCGCGAGACATGTGCCAGAAAGTGATCGTGGTCGGGTCGAACGATCTCCAGTCGTTGTACGTGGCCAACAATGTCTGCTCGGCGGTGGATTACTTCGCGCGCATGGGCGGAAATGTCGGCGTGGCCGGGCTCGTGATCAACAAGGATGACGGGACGGGAGAGGCGCAGGCGTTTGCGGACGCTGTCGGCATTCCGGTGCTGTCGGCGATCCCTGCGGATGACGACATACGGCGCAAGAGTGCGAACTACGAGATCGTCGGCGCGCCCGGGTCGCGTTGGGAGCCGATGTTCGCGGCACTCGCGCACGAGGTGGCGGTGGCGCCACCGTTGCGGCCGCGGCCGCTGACGCAGGACGGGCTGCTCGGGCTGTTCAAGGGGGAAGCGGTCGGCCGCGGCGTGGTACTCCAGTCGGCGTCGCTCGATGACATGTGCGCCGGAGCAGCGATCGCGGCGCGACCATCGCTTGAAGTCGTCTACGAGGGCGTGTGATGGACGGCGATTGCCATGGCGGTCGCGAGGTTTTCATGGAGGCCGCGCGTGCTGCCGGCAAGGCGGCAACGCTCGAGCGGCTGATCGCCGACTATCCGCGCGGGCCGCATGACCAGCCGCAATCGATGTGTCCGGCGTTCGGGTCGTTGCGTGTCGGGCTGCGCATGCGTCGCGTGGCGACGATCCTGAGCGGATCGGCGTGCTGCGTGTATGGGCTGACGTTCACGTCGCGGTTTTATGGCGCGCGCCGGAGTGTCGGATACGTTCCGTTCAATTCCGAAACACTCGTTCGTGGTGAGTTGTTTGAGGATATTCGTCGCGCGGTCGAGGAAGCAGCGCAGCCCGACCTAGTCGACGCCGTGGTGATCATCAACCTGTGCGTGCCGACTGCGTCGGGCGTGCCGCTCGATCTGCTGCCGCGACAGATCAACGGCGTGCGCATTATCGGCATCGATGTACCCGGCTTTGGCGTCCCGACGCATGCGGAAGCCAAGGACGTGCTGTCGGGCGCGATGCTCCGGGCGGCACGGCTCGAGGCGGAGACGGGGCCGGTCGCGCGGCCGCGTGGGCCTGCAGCCAGCCAACCGGCGGTGGCGCTGGTGGGCGAGTTGTTTCCGGTCGATCCGATCGGGATCGGTGGATTGCTGGCGCCCATGGGACTGGGTGTGGCGCCGCCGGTGCCGGCGCGCGAGTGGCGCGACCTGTATGGGGCGCTCGACTGCGCGGTCGTGGCGGCGCTGCACCCGTTCTACACGGCGTCGGTTCGGGAGTTCGAGACTGCTGGGCGTCCCGTCGTCGGATCGGGACCAGTTGGTATTGATGGGACGGCGGATTGGCTCGAAGCGGTTGGACGGGCGGCGGGTGTGTCGAGTGCAGCGGTGGATGCAGCGAAAGCCGCCTGTCTGCCGGTGATACGCGCAGCACTCGATGCCAACCCGGTCAATGCCCGCGTGACGGTGTCGGGTTACGAGGGATCTGAATTGCTGGTTGCACGGCTGCTGACCGAAGCGGGAGCGGAGGTGCCATACGTCGGCACCGCGTGTCCGCGGACGGCGTGGAACCGGAATGACGAGGCCTGGCTCGCGTCGCACGGGACGCACGTGCAGTTCCGGGCTTCGCTCGAGCAGGACGTGGCCGCAATGCGTGAGTGCAGGCCCGATCTGGCAATCGGGACCACTCCGGTCGTGCAGAAAGCGAAGGAAGCAGGAATACCGTCAGTCTACTTCACCAACATCGTGTCTTCGCGGCCGTTATTCGGGATTGCCGGTGCGGGATCGATCGCGGCGATGGTGGCGGCACAGACCAGGGGGCGCGAACGTTTCGCCCGCATGGTCGACTTCTTTGGAGCCGCGTGACGTGCTGGTGATGGATCATGACCGGGCCGGCGGTTACTGGGGCGCGGTGTATGCGTTCTCGGCACTGCGCGGTCTGCGGGTGGTGATCGACGGTCCGGTCGGTTGCGAGAACCTGCCGGTGACCGCCGTGCTGCACTATACGGACGCGCTGCCGCCGCACGAACTGCCGGTGGCGGTCACGGGTTTGTCGGAAGATCATCTCTCGATGAACGGGACCGAGGGTGCGTTGCGCCAGGCCAACTCGGTCGGCGACGTTTCAATGCCGGGTGTCGTGGTGACGGGAAGCATCGCCGAAATGATCGGCGGGGGCGTCACGCCGGAGGGGTCGAACCTGCTCCGGTTTATCCCGCGCACGATCGACGAGGACCAGTGGCAGTGTGCGGACCGCGCGCTGTTCTGGCTGTGGAACCAGTTTGGCACACGCAAGCCGAAGAAGACGGTGGTGCGCCGGCCGGATGTTGCGGCGGAGAGGCCGGCCGGCAAGCCGCTGGTCAACATCATCGGCGCGATGCACGGCACGTTCAACATGCCTTCGGATCTTGCCGAGATCAGGCGGCTGGTCGAAGGCATCGGTTGCGCGGTCAATCTGGTCTACCCGATGGGATCGCATCTCGACGACACGCCTCGGCTGGCGGACGCGCTGGTCAATGTATGCCTGTATCGCGAGTTCGGGCGGCTGCTGTGCGAGGAGTTGGGCAAGCCCTATTTGCAGGCGCCGATCGGATTGTTCGCCACGACCAGCTTCCTGCGGACGCTTGGCGAGTTGGCGGGCGTGGACCCGGAACCGTTCATTGCGCGTGAAAAGACCGGGACGGTCAAGCCGATCTGGGATTTGTGGCGAAGCGTGACGCAGGATTTCTTCGCCACCGCCTCGTTCGCAGTCGTGGCGACTGCGACCTATGAACACGGTCTTCGGCATTTCATGGAGGGCGAGCTCGGGATTCCTTGCGCCTACAGCCATGCACGCCGGCCCGGCGTGAAGCCGGACAATCGTGCGGTGCGGGCGGCTTTGGCATCTTCGAAGCCCGCGGTGCTGTTCGGATCCAACAACGAGCGCATCTATGCAGCCGAGCTTGGATTGCGGTCGGTCTATATTCCGGCCTCGTTTCCGGGCGCCATCATACGACGTTCGACCGGCACGCCATTCATGGGATACGCGGGTGCGACGTATCTTGTGCAGGAATACTGCAACGCGCTCTTCGACGCGTTGTTCAACATGCTGCCGCTGGGGACCGACCTCGACAAGATCGAGCCGACGCCAGCTCGGGACGCATTGGCGTGGGACGCGGACGCCGCCGATCTGCTGGACGCATATCTGGAAACTGAGCCGTTCCTGGTTCGGATTTCGGCGGCCAAGCGGTTCCGCGAACAGGTGGAACGCGAGACGCGCCTGGCCGGTGAGCCGCGCGTCACGATCGGGCGAGTTCAAGGCTGTTTGCCGGAACACGCCATACAGCCGGACCGTCTCGAGACGTCGCGACTCGAGCCCGGGCGAACAGAACTCGCGGCAACGGCCTGATTAGGCGAGCGACCCAAAGGAGGTCCAGCATGGCGACCGAGTACGAAAGGAGATCGACCCTGTCGGGTCTTTCAGAGTTGGAGGCGAAGGAGTTCAACCGGATCTTCGTCTTCAGTTTCATCATCTTTACTGGGGTGGCGGTCGTCGCGCACTTCCTCGCCTATTTGTGGCGTCCATGGGGCGGCGATTACCATACGCCGACCGCGATGTTGCTCGACGGAGTGACACGGCACGCGCACCTGTTGACAGCGCTGACCTGAGGAGACGGCCATGTTCCGGATCTGGATGCTTTTCGACCCGCGCCGGACGTTGATCGTCCTGTTCGGTTTCTTACTGGTGCTGGCTTTGACGATTCACTTCATCCTGCTCAGCACTGATCGCTTCAACTGGCTCGATGGTCCCAATCATGACCGTTTGCCTGGCGCGATGTCGCAGCAGATGACGCCGTTACCACCAGCAGCACGATGAATGAGGAAGGGAGGCGGTCCGCCGCCTCCCGCGCCGGAGTGCTTCCGTCATGGCGATGATGAACTTCGAGTATAAGTATAGGGTCCGCGGCGGCACGCTGGTGGGCGGCGACCTGTTCGATTTCTGGGTCGGGCCATTCTATGTGGGCTTCTTTGGTGTCACGACGATCTTCTTTTCGGCGATCGGGACGCTGCTGATCATTTGGGGTGCGGCGATCGGGCCGACCTGGAACGTGTGGCGGATCAGTATCGCGCCGCCCGATCTCAGTTATGGTCTGGGTTTTGCGCCGATGCGCGAGGGCGGTCTTTGGCAATGGATCACGTTCTGCGCGATCGGCGCGTTCGTGTCCTGGGACCTGCGTATGATCGAGATCGCGCGCAAGCTCGGTATGGGACTGCACGTGCCTATTGCGTTCGCGGGCGCAATCCTGGCCTACGTGACGTTGGAAGTGATCAGGCCGGTGCTCATGGGCGCCTGGGGAAACGCGTTTCCCTACGGGATCATCTCGCATCTCGATTGGGTCAGCAATATCGGCTACGAGCATATTCAGTTCCATTATAATCCTGCCCACATGATTGCGATCACGTTCTTCTTCACCACGACCTTCATCCTGGCGATGCATGGCGGGGCGATCCTGTCGACGCTCAATCCTGGCGGAGGTGAGCCGGCCAAGACCTCGGCGCACGAGGACAGTTTCTTTCGCGACCTGATGACGTACTCGATCGGACAGCTCGGAATTCACCGGCTCGGCTGGTTCTGCGCGATCAATGCCGGCGTGTGGAGCGCGGTCTGCATCGTGATCAGCGGACCGCTATGGACACGCGGCTGGCCTGAGTGGTGGAGCTGGTGGCTCAACCTGCCGTTCTGGAGGACCTGACGATGTTGGACTACCGGACCGGCTTCGGCGTCGAATATCAGAACATCTTCAACCGCGAGCAATTGCAGGTCGAAGGCTACGAGGGGCCGCCGCTTCGCTGGGGGCGCGAGAACCGCATCGGCAAACCAAAGTTTTTCAGCCTGCTCGGGCTGTTGGGTTCGGCCCAGGTGGGCCCCTTCTATCTCGGCTACATCGGCGTCGCCTCGTTCGTGTGCGGCTTTATCGCCTTCGAGATCATCGGTCTCAACATGCTGGCCTCCGTGCACTGGAACGTCATCCAGTTCATCCGGCTGCTGCCGTGGCTCGGATTGCAGCCGCCCGCGCCGTCCTATGGACTGCGCATACCACCGCTCAACGACGGCGGCTGGTGGCTCGCGGCGGGCTTTTTTCTGACCGTTTCGATCCTGCTCTGGTGGGTGCGCACCTACCGTCGGGCGCGGGCGCTCGGAATGGGAACGCATGTGGCATGGGCGTTCGCGTCGGCGATCTGGCTATACCTGGTATGCGGCTTTATCCGGCCGGTGCTGATGGGTTCGTGGGCGGAAGCGGTGCCGTTCGGCATCTTCCCGCATCTTGATTGGACCGCTTCGGTTTCGATCCGCTACGGCAATCTCTACTACAATCCGTTCCATATGCTCTCCATCGTGTTTCTGTACGGGTCGACGCTGCTGTTCGCGATGCATGGCGGGACGATCCTGGCGGTGGGACGCTACTGGGGCGAGCGCGAGATCGAGATGACGATCGAGCGAAGCACGGCCGCCGAGCGCGCCGGACTGTTCTGGCGTTGGATTATGGGTTTCAACGCGAGCTACGAATCGATCCATCGCTGGGCGATCTGGTTCGCGGTCCTGTGCACGGCCACGGGCGGGATCGGGATCCTGCTGACGGGAACGGCGGTCGACAATTGGTATCTCTGGGGGGTCAAGCACGGGATCGCGCCGAGCTATCCGCCGGTTTACCCGCACATTTCCGATCCGGGACCGCTGCGCGGCGTGCTCGGCGTCAATCCGGTCGGCGCGGGGAACCCACGATGAACGACGTCCTGCTCGCACCATTCCGGGCGGTGGCCTGGGTCCTGGGCGGCATCTTCGATCTCGTGGTCCATCGTACACGGCAGCTTTTCTATGTCGGGGCCGGTGTCGGCATTGCTGCGGCCCTGGTCGGGCTCGCCTTCACCTTCTCCGGGCTGCCGGTGCACGGCACGCAAATGGGCTTTCGCGGCACCGGCATGATCGTCGACTACAATCCGCGCTACGAGCGTCGCGAGATCGATCGCAACCGGCTCGACAAGGCGTTTGCGCCCGTCCAACTCGCCGGTCAGGCCTCGTCGGTCGCTTACAAGAACATCGAGGTGCTCAAGGACCTCGATGCGAACGAGTTTCTGCGATTGATGGCGGCGATGTCGACCTGGGTGGGAGGCTCGATCGGCTGCTCATACTGCCACTCGGCCGTCAACATGGCTGACAACAAGGTCTACACGAAGAGCGTCGCGCGCCATATGTTGGAAATGACGCGCTACATCAACACCAATTGGCAAAGTCACGTGGGCCGTGTGGGCGTCACCTGCAACACCTGCCATCGTGGTCAGGGCGTGCCGTCGAACGTCTGGTTCATTGCGCCGTCGCCCGGCGGCGTGTCGCGGGTTGCGGAAACCAACACGGGGCAAAACTACCCGGCGCCGGAGGCGGGCCAGACGTCCCTGCCCTATGATCCGTTTACGCCTTTCTTTCTCCAAGCGGCGCCGATCCGGGTGACGCCGATGACGGCGTTGCCGACGAACGACCGGGCTTCGGTCAACCAGACCGATTGGACCTACTCACTGATGGTCCATTTTGCCGACAGCCTGGGTGTGTCGTGCGTGTTCTGCCACAATTCGCGTGCTTTCGAGGAATGGGATCAAGGCACGCCGAACCGGACCACGGCGTGGTACGGGATTTCGATGGTGCGTGACCTCAACCATGCCTTCATGGAGCCGATCACGGACATCTTCCCGGCGCAGCGTCGCGGGCCGTTCGGTGACGTCGCAAAGATCAATTGCGCGACGTGCCATCAGGGCGCGTATGCACCCTTCTATGGTGCGAGCAACCTGGACGCCTACTCGGAACTGCGTGGTCCGGCGCCGACGCGGACAGCATCTGTCGAGGGACAACTGGGCTCGATTGTGGCAGCGGGGTATAAACAGTGACACGTTGGCTGATCAGGGCCTGCCTGGGCGCGGGCCTCCTGGGGGCGACCGCGCTCGGATCGGGCGTGGTCAGGGCGGCAATCGAGGCGCCGGTGCTCAGTCCGCATGTCGGGCTGAAGGTGCCTTATCAGGCCGACGGGCAGCGGCCGTCCGGCTATCAGCAGGCCCCGGCCGATGTGATCGCCTATGGCAAGTATCTCACCGACATGGGCGACTGCGCCGGCTGCCACTATGCCGACGGCGGACGACCATGGGCGGGCGGCCAGTACATGGCCATGCCGTTCGGCAAGATCTCGACGCCGAACATCTCCTCGGACGCGAGGAGCGGGCTTGGCCGTTACACTGACAAGTCATTCATCCGGCTGATGCGCGACGGCGTTGGCAATGAGGGTGAGTATATCTACCCGGCAATGCCGTATCCCTGGTATCGCACGCTGAGCGACAAGGACATTCTGGCCATCAAGGCCTATCTGATGTCGACGGAGCCCGTCTACGCGCCGCGGCTGCCGAACCCGATCTGGTTTCCGTTCAATCTGCGGCCCGCGCTGGCGGTCTACGACCTCCTATTCAACACGGCCGACCGGTTCCAGCCCGATCCGAAACTGACGACCGCGCAGAACCACGGCAAGTGGATCGTTGACGGGCTTGAGCATTGCGGCACGTGTCACAACAACCGCAACTTTCTCGGCAATACAAGTTGGGCGTTGCACCTATACGGCGGCCCGATCACCAAGTGGTATGCGCTCGATCTGCTCGGAAACAAGATCGACGGGATCGGGGCGTTTACCGACGACGATCTCGTTTCGTATTTCAAGAAGGGGTATTCGACGAGGATGGGCACCGTCGCCGGGCCGATGGCGGAGATGGTCGACATCAGCTCGAGCAAGCTGCCGGACTCCGACCTGCGCGACATCACCGCCTATTTGCGCACGCTGCCGAGCGATCTCGCGGGCTACCATCCGCGACAGCGGCCGGTTCAAAGCGCGTCCATGGTGAGCGGGGCACACGTGTTCCTCACACACTGCGCGATGTGTCATCAGGTCGATGGCAAGGGTGTCGCCAACGTCATCCCTGCGCTCGACGGCAATGGCATGGTGACCGCCTACGGTCCGCAGGACGTGTTGCGGGTGATCTACGAAGGTCTGGAGGCACGTGGGCCGTTCGCGATGATGCCGGGCGTCGGGTCGGCGATGACGGATCAGGAGATCGTCGACGTGACCAACTACGTTCGTCAGTCGTGGGGGAATGGCGCGCCGGCGAATGCGACGTTGTTACTTGCCGGGCTGATACGTAAGGATACAGGCACGCTGCTCAGCGGCAGGCGGCCGGACGGATGCCCGCCGCTCGCGCAGGCGGACCTCAAGCGGGTGCTGGCGGATCGTAGCACCGGTGTAGCCGACCTGCTCGATCAGATGACGCTGCCGACGATGCTGCAGACGACCGACAAGATCGTGGCCGCCGTGCATGCGGCTGCGCCCCAGATGAAGAAGGACGAGATCGTCAACGGGCTGACGGTCGCCTACTGCCCGATCGTGGCGTCCGACAAGTCGGTTCAGCCAGACCAGCGTCTGTGGTGGATGACGCATTTCTCCGAGCGGGTTTACGTGCAGGCCTCGAACGACGGAGCCTACTGAGATGTATTTCTGGCTCTTCGTCGCGGTATTCGTGATCTGGGCGTGGCTGTCGGGCGGGTCGCTGGTGGCGGCGAACGAGCGCAAGATCAACGGGTTCGTGGCTCTGCTCGCGATCGGCGCGTGGACGGGACTGGCGCTGCTCGCCATCCTGTTCATCGGGCCCTATTGGCTGGCGGTCTACCAGGTGTTCCTGCAGCCTGGCTAATCTCGGGTGCGGCTCGTGGTTTATGGCGAGACCTGTGCTGCAGATGTGGACCAGGCGGCCTCTGTTGGCGGCGAGCCTCGCTTCGGCGGCGTTCGCGCAGCGCGCGTGGTGTTATCCCTCCTCCGCGTCCCGCCAGGCTCGACGGCCAGGCCACACGAATGGCGCGTCCAGCTCGTCACCGCGCCGCTCGACCACTCGGTTCCGGCCCAGTGTCTTGGCCTCATAGAGTGCCGCGTCGGCGCGCCGGATCAAGGATCGCCAATCATCGCCCTGGCCGGCCCAGGTCACACCGATCGAGCACGTGACCATGATCTCCGTGTTGTCGACAAAGAACGGCGCCTGTCCGATCGACTGGTGCAAGCCCAGGATACGGCGTGCGCCCTGCCCGTCCCTGTCGTCGAGAACGACCACTATCTCTTCGCCGCCGTAACGGCCCGCGTATTCGGCTTCGCGCAGGATCGCCGACACCCTCATGCCGGTCAGCCGAAGCACGTCGTCGCCGGCAAGGTGGCCGTAGCGGTCATTGATCCGCTTGAAATGATCGAGATCGACCATCGCGACAACCACGTCGTTGCTCACGGCCGGCGTGCCCAGCCCTCCCGCAAGGCGCCGCTGGAGTTCGGTGCGGTTGAACAGCCCGGTCAACCCGTCCCGTGCCGCCTGGCGCTGCAGCTCGGCCTGGGCGAAGGCGAAGTCGCGCGTCCGCTCCGCGCCCAC
>CAXUIA010000035.1:12441-14903 GCA_964250835.1 uncultured Acetobacteraceae bacterium
TCAGGCTGTCGCGCAGCGCCATCTCCTCGATCTCGCGCGTCCGCTCCTCGACCAGACGCTCGAGCACGCGCTGCCTGAGCAGGCTTTTGCGCATCCTCCAGCGGAGCGCGCCGTAGACGATCGAAGCGAACGCCGCCAGGAACAGCGTCTCGACCCAAGCGCGCCGCCACCACGGATAGTCCATGTCGATGGTCAGGGTGACGGGCGCTGACACCGCATGGGTGAGCGCATCGATCCCAACCACCGTGAGCACGTGATGGCCTGGCGGCACGAACGGGTAACGCACCGAACCGGTCGTCGTCACCGCCCAGCCGTTGTCCAAGCCTGACATCGTGTAGCGGAACGTCGTCGAGTGATCGGACGCGTAGCGGAACGTGCCGAAGCCGAGCGCGAGTGGTGCGTTGCTGTAGGCGAGGTGACGCACCGGCAGCTCGACGGCACCCAGCTGCGCTTCGGCGACCACGACCCGGAGCCTCTTTGCGGTGAACAGCCAGGACGGATCGCGCAGATGCGACAGGCCGTCGCTGGTCGCGATCCATATCGAGCCGTCCGGGTCTTCATGCAGGCCACGCTGGCTCACATCGTTCGAAACCAGTCCACTGTCGGTCGTTGCCGACACCCAGCGGGTGCCGTCAAACACCGATATGCCCTGTCCGGTGCCCGCCCAGACCCAGCCGCGGCGATCAACCAACACTGCCACAACAGAGCTTGATTGGATGTCGGCCTGCGGCACCGCGGCCAGCGACGTGATCCGGTCGTTGGCGAGAACCGCATGAAAGAGGCCGCCGATTCCACCGATCCACAACTGGCCGTCCGGTCCACGCGCGAGTGCAAGCGGCTCGAACCCCGCGGCAGGCCATTTGCCTGATATGAGAACATCGCGGCCATCGGCTCGGTGACGCCATAGCCGTCCATCCGACAGCAGCCAAACACCGCCACTCTGATCCGGCAGCACCTCGACCACAGGGCGGGTGAACACGCCGTTCTGGGCGACCGAGAGGTCAGCCACCCTTGCCGAATACAGGCCCTGTTCGGTTCCGAACCAGACCCGCTCGCGATCTGGCGCGATCGCATCGACGGGCGGCACCGTCAACGTCGACACCGCTCCGGTGCGTGGGTCGATCACGCGCGCATTGCGTTCTCCGAACGACGTCCAGAGACGTCCCCTCGGACCGGCCCTGAGCGCTACGGGCGGTCCAGCCGCGACCCTGGTGACGCGAAGCCCGTCCGGCGTGGCGCTGACTTGATCGATGCCCCCGTCGGTGGAGACCCAGAGAGCACCGCCCGCAGGCCGGTCCATTTCCCACACGATCGGGTCCGACAATCCGTCCGGCGTCTGCAGCGTGTCCCAATGTCCGTAGCCCTGATCGAGGAACAGGCCGCTGCCCAAGACCTGGATCCACATCCGCCCGTCGTCGTCATGCATCGCCGCCATGATCACACCGGCGGGCAAGCCATCATGCCCGGTGACCTGCACCCAGCCGTGGGAGCGGCGAACGATCAGGCCGTCATTGGATTGCGTCGCCAACTCGCCCGATGGCATCCGGAACAATCCGAGGACGGCGGAATAGTTCAGGTAGCGCCCTGTCTGCGCGGGCAGCGTTTCCTCTTCGACGTGCCCGGAATGATAGCTGATGGTTGCGAGCGACGTGGCCGACCGGGCAAGGATCGTTCCCTCGGTCCCAGCGATGAGAGCCTGCCACGGACCGCGTGAAAGGCCCTGAGCCGGCCCGTAGCACGTCACGAAGCCAGGGTCGGCCGCACAGACCCGGCCGTCATTGAAGGTTTCCCAAAGCCGGCCTTCCACCGCGAAGATGGCGAGCGGGTTATC
Organism: uncultured Acetobacteraceae bacterium; assembly: GCA_964250835.1. Classification (GTDB taxonomy): domain Bacteria; phylum Pseudomonadota; class Alphaproteobacteria; order Acetobacterales; family Acetobacteraceae; genus CAXTPV01. Next base: position 14,273 of record CAXUIA010000035.1, read on the forward strand.
GAGTGTCGCTGCCTCGCCGGCGCTGTAGCTGATGGCAGAGGCGCGCGGCCGCCCGGTTCCGTTCTCGACCGTGACGGCGCGCCTGCCGATCAGAACCGCGAGCCCGCCGTGCCAAGGAGCCATCTGCGCTCCGCGTGCGCGGTAGGTCGTAGCACCTTCGAAATCGACTTGAGTGAACCTGAGGCTGCTGAGCCGCGCGTCAGGTCCGAGATGCTCGGACAAAAACAGCGCGTCCGCATAGCGCACTGCGATCCTGCCGTCTGTGGTCAGAGTGAGATCATAGACGATCCCGCCCTCGCGCAGGCCTTGAGCGGGACCGAGATTGACGAAGCGCCTGCCGTTGAAGACGTAGACGCCATGCTCGGAGCAGACCAGCAGATGTCCTGCTTCGTCACGGGTCATGCAGGTGCCGGTCAGACTGCCAAGGCCTTCGGCGGTGCCGAAATTGCGAAACGACAGCCGCTCGGCATGCGCCGGTCCTAGCAGCAGCACGAGCAGGATCATCGCCGCCGGCAAAGGCTCGCAACAGACAGCCTGCAGACGCCGCCACATGCTCGAACAGGTCATATCATCAAGACCGGTCGACGAACTCAGTCATTCAGCGACTCCGTGCACGTGATAACGTTTTGAC
>CAXUIA010000036.1:0-8607 GCA_964250835.1 uncultured Acetobacteraceae bacterium
GTCGCGGGCCTGTCGGCCGTGGTCATGGCTGATCTATGGAGCGGGCTTGGCTGGTCGATCTGGATTGCGGCGATCCTCGGGATCGCGTCGGGCGGGCTGGTCGGTCTGGTCAACGGTCTCATCATCACGCGTCTGCGCACCGAGCCGTTGATCGCGACGCTGGCGACGAGCTTCATCATCGCGAGCGCGGCGACAGCGCTTGCCGGCGCGTCACCGCCGTCGGGCTTCCCCGACGCGTTCAATGCAATCGGCACGGGGGCAATTGCGGGAATGCCGGTGCAGATCGTGATGTTCGTGGTTCTGGCTGCGATTTTCGTGGCCCTGCTGCAATACAGCCCGTTCGGCCGCCGGGTGGTGACGATCGGCTACAGCCCGGAGGCGGCACGCTACAGCGGCGTGCGCGTCGAGCACGTGCTTGTGGCCGCCTACGTGATCAGCGGCACAATGGCGTCGATCGCGGGCATCGTGCTCGCGTCCTACTACAGCGCAGTGCGCGCCGACATGGGCGATCTGCTGCTGCTGAGCACGATAACGATGGTCGTTCTTGGTGGCGTCAGCATCTTCGGCGGCGAAGGCTCGATGTTCGGCGTGATCGTCGCCGTGCTGCTGCTGGGCTTCCTGCGTCAGGGCATGCTGATCGCGGGCTTCTCCGACATGGTGACGACGATGGTCACGGGCGCAATCCTGCTGGGTGCGATCGCGATCAAGAACTTCACTGCTGAGAGCGCCGGCGGCGCGCTGCTCAGGCGGCTCCGTCCCAAGCCCGCCTCATAAACAAAGGAACGATCATGAAACGTTCGGTGCTCAAGTCTCTGCTTGCCTCGGCTCTGCTGATGCCTCTCGCGGGCGCGTATGCCGCCGACATCGACACTGCTAAATCGATCAAGGTCGCAATGGTGCCGAAGCTGGTGGGGCTTTCGGTATTCCAGGCCAACAAGAAAGGCGCCGAGCAGGCCGCCAAGACGCTGAATATCGAGTTTCTCTACACCGGTCCGGTGACGGCGTCCGCGCAGGGACAGGTTGACGTATTCAACAGCCTGATCGCGCGGCGTTTCAATGTGATCACCACGACGTCGAACAATCCGACGCAGCTGGCGCCCGCTCTGCGGCGCGCGATGCATCAGGGCATCAAGGTCGTGGCCTACGACAGCGACGTGTCGGCCAACGCGCGCGACTTCTTCATCCAGAACACCGACTATGCCGCGCACGGCAAGGCGCTGGTGGACGCGGTCGCGAAATACACCGGGCCCGACGCGCAGGTGGCTATCTTGTCGTCCACGCCGGACGCCACGATCCAGAACGAGTGGATCAACGCGCTCAAGGCTTACATGACGACCGCGTATCCGAAGATGAAAATCGTGACGACCGAATATGGGCAGTCGAGCCCTTCGCAGTCGCTCACGGCGGGAACCAATATCCTGCAGGCCAACCCACAGGTCACCGGCATCATCGCGCCCGATGGTGCGGCCGAAGTCGGCGCCGCAGCGGCGGTCGAAAAACTCGGCAAGACGGGCCACGTGTTCGTGACCGGCTGCAGCGACCCGGATTCCATCCGGCAGTACGTCAAGTCCGGCATCATCAAGGAAAGCCCGCTCTGGGATGAGGTCAAGGAGGGCGAGCTGGTGATGTACGTGGCGCGTCTGGCGGCGAACAATGCGCTCAAGGCGAACGACACCTTTACCGCCGGCGACCTCGGCACATTCAACGTCAAGAACAAGGTGATCGTGTTCAGCAAGCCGCTCGTGTTTACGGCAGCCAACATCGATCAGTACCAGTTCTGAGGAGAGACCGGAATGAAGCGTATTCTGTTCACGGGCGGCAGCGGCAAGGCTGGCCGCCACGTGGTCTCCTATTTGGTGGAGCACGGCTACCGCGTTCTCAACATCGACACCAAGCCGCTCAACAATCCGCAGGTCCGGACGCTGGTGACCGACATCACCGACGCCGGCCAGCTGTTCAATGCCTTCTCCGCCTATACCGGACTGCATGAGTTCGATGCCGATCTGCGGCCGGAGAAGATCGACGCGGTTGTTCATTTCGCGGCAATTCCCCGCATCATGCTGGTGCCGGACAACGAGGTCTACCGGATCAACGTCATGGGCACCTACAACGTGCTCGATGCGGCGACCAAGCTCGGCATCCCCAAGGTGATCATTGCGTCGAGCGAGACCACCTACGGCATTGTCTTCGCCAACCAGTCTCGCGATCCCGAATATTTCCCACTCGACGAGGAGTATCCGGTCGATCCGATGGATAGTTACGCCACTTCAAAGATATGCAACGAACGGACCGCGCGCGCCTTTGCGTTGCGCACGGGGACCGACATCTACGCACTGCGGATCGGCAACGTCATCGAGCCGCACGAGTACGAACTCTTTCCCGGATGGTTCGCCAAACCCGACTTCCGCAAGCGGATCGCGTGGAGCTACATCGACGCGCGCGACCTGGGCGAAATCGTCCGTCTCGGGATCGAAAAGGACGGGCTCGGCTACCAGGTGTTCAACGCGGTCAACAACGACAGCTCGTCGGATTTGCCGACGGCCGAACTGGTGCGGCGCTACTATCCGAATGTGCCGGTCCGCGGCGAGATGGGCGAGTTCGAAAGCCTGCTGTCGAACCGCAAGGCGCGCGAAGTGTTGGGCTTTCACGAAAAGCACCATTGGCGGGCATACGTGAAGGCATGAGCGGCCAGGCTCCGCGAGAGCGGGTCGCCGTCATCGGACTAGGATCGATGGGGCTTGGGATGGCGCGCTCGCTGCTCCGGTCGGGTTTCGCAGTGACGGGATGCGACATCACCGAAGCTCCACGGGCCGGTCTGGAGGCAGCGGGCGGCGTGTTTGCCGCCTCCCCGTCCGAGGCCGCCGCGGACGCAGGCTGCGTCGTGGCGGTCGTGGTCAGCGGGGCGCAGACAGAAGCCGTTCTGTTCGGAGACGCCGGCTGTGCGGCCACGATGCGGCCGGACGCGGTCTTCGTCTCGTCGGCGACGATGGCGCCGTCTGTCGCGCGCGGTCTCGCGTCGCGGCTGGAGACCACGGGCCGGCATTACCTCGACGCGCCGATGAGCGGCGGTGCGGCGCGCGCCGAGGAGGGCGCGCTGACGATGCTGGCCTCCGGCAGCAAGGACGCATTCGATCGCGCGCGGCCTGCGCTGACGGCGATGACGTCGACGCTTTACGAATTGGGTGACAAAGCCGGCCAGGGCGCCGCCTTTAAGATGGTTAATCAGCTTCTCGCCGGCGTGCACATCGCGGCCGCCAGCGAGGCGATCGCGTTCGCCAAGCGGCAGGGCCTCGATCTTGCCCGCGTCTACGAGGTGATCACGCGATCGGCTGGTAACTCCTGGATGTTCGAGAACCGTGTTCCGCACGTGCTGGAGAACGACTACACACCGCGCAGCGCGGTCGAGATCTTCACCAAGGATCTTGGCATCGTGCTCGACATGGCGCGCGAGTCGAGCTTCCCGGTGCCCGTTGCCGGCGCGGCGCTGCAGATGTTCCTGATGACGGCGTCGTCGGGCATGTCTCGCGACGATGACGCTTCGGTGGCTCGCCTTTACGCCAATCTGACGGGTATGACGCTTCCTTGAGAATCTCGGGCAGAGCTCGAGCTTCGGCGGAACAGGAGGCACGATGCCGCGGTTTGCCGCAAATCTGACGCTGATGTTCAAGGAACATCCGTTTCTGGACCGCTTCGCGGCCGCGGCCGACGCCGGGTTCGAGGCAGTGGAGTTCCTTTTCCCCTATGAGGCGACGCCCGACGAGGTGGCTGCACGCGTGCGTCGCTATTCGCTGGCTGTGGCACTGTTCAACATGCCGCCGGGCGATTGGGCGGCTGGCGAACGGGGGCTGGCGGCACTTGACGGACGGTTCGATGAGCTCGACGCGGGTCTCACCCAAGCACTCGAATATGCGGCCGCAATCGGCGTCGGACGGCTGCACCTGATGGCCGGCATCGCGTCGCCCGACGATCCGGCGGCTCGGGCGCGCTACCGAAAGGCGGTGCGTCACTGCGCGGAGCGGCTGGCGGCGCGTGGGCTCGATCTGGTGCTCGAACCGATCAACGGGCGCGACATGCCGGGCTATTTCCTCAACGACTTCGAGATTGCGTCGTCGCTGATTGCCGAACTTGGGATGGCGAACGTCAAGCTGCAGTTCGACATCTATCATCGCCAGATCATGCATGGGGACGTGACGATGGCGCTGCGGCGGATGATGCCGATCGTCGGACACGTGCAGATCGCGAGCGTTCCGATGCGTCACGAGCCCGACGGCGGCGAACTCGATTACGGCCACCTCTTCGCCGAGCTCGACCGGCTCCATTACCGGCACTATGTGGGTTGCGAATACAACCCCAGGGGAGGCACGCGCGAGGGCTTGCGCTGGTTTGCGCCATTCGCACGGAAAGGTCTGTGATGCCTGCGCTCGGATGTATTGCCGACGACTACACGGGTGCCGCGGACCTGGCGGGCGTGCTGACGAGCGCAGGTCTGCGCACGGTGCTGGCGGTGGGTGTGCCGCCGGAGGATCTGCCTCTGGGGACGGTGGACGCGATCGTCGTCGCACTCAAGAGCCGCTCGGTTGCGCCTGCGCGCGCGGTGGAGCTTTCGCTCGCCGCACTCGCGTGGCTGCGCGGGCGGAGCACCGGACATATTCTGTTCAAGATCTGCTCGACATTCGACTCGACCGATCGCGGGAACATCGGGCCGGTGCTCCACGCGCTGCGCCGCGCGTTGGGAGCGGGTGCCGTGCCGGTCAATCCGAGCTTCATCGAGACCGGACGCACCGTTTATCGTGGTCATCTGTTCGTGCACGACGCGCTCCTGTCGGACAGTCCGCTGAAGGACCACCCGCTCAACCCGATGCGCGACGCCAATTTGGTGCGCGTGCTGGGGCGGCAGACGGCCGAACCCGTATCGCTGCTGGCCTTGCCGGTGGTCGAGGATGGGCCGGAGGCGATCGCGGCCGCGCTTGATCGCGCGTCGGGGCCGGTGATCGTCGATGGCGTAGCGCCGCGGCATCTCGACGCGCTCGGCGAGGCGGCGCTCAGCCGGCCGCTGTCCTGTGGCGCGTCGGGGCTTGGGCGGGGTTTGGCGCGCGCAATCCTGGCGCGTGATGGCGCCGCCACCGCAGAGCCGATGCAGGTGGAGCGGGCGCCGGGGAGCCGGGCCGCCATCCTCGCCGGCAGTTGCTCGTCGGCGACGTTGCGCCAGATCGAGCGGATGAACGACCGGGCCGCTTGCCGCCAACTCGACGTCGAGGCGCTTCTGGGTGGCGACGACGAGGCGGAGGCTGTCACCGCTTGGGCACGCGACCGGCTGGCGGACGGGCCGGTGCTGATCTCGAGCAGCGCAGCGCCCGATGCGCTGCGCGACATTCAGGCGCGTCATGGCGGCGAGCGGGTCGGACAGGCGGTCGAGGCGGCGCTCGCCTCCATTGCCAACGCGCTGGTCGAACACGGTGTGAGCCGCCTGGTAATCGCCGGCGGTGAGACGTCGGGCGCGGTCGTTGACCGGCTTGGACTGCAGGCCTTTCTGGTGGGCAAGGAGATCGCGCCTGGCGTGCCCGCCCTGACCGCCTTCGGCGCGCACCACGCAGGGGTGGCGCTCGCGCTTAAATCGGGCAATTTCGGCGGCGACGATTTCTTGGAACGCGCGCTGGAGGCACTGAGCTGACCACCAAACCTGGCATTGCACTCGTGACCGGCGCAGGCAGCGGGATCGGCCAAGCGGTCGCCTGCGCACTGCTGGCGGATGGCTGGGCAGTCGTGCTGGCGGGGCGGCGGCATCACGCGCTGGAGGCGACGGCCGGCATGACGGCCGACACGTCGCGGGCGCTGGTCCATGCGACCGACGTCGCTGACCCGGCATCGGTCGAACTGCTTTTCGAGGCGATCCGCGCGCGTTTCGGCAGGCTCGATCTGCTGTTCAACAATGCCGGAATCGGCATACCGGCGGCTCCTGACGAGATCACGTTCGCGCAGTGGCAGTCCGTCATGTCGATCAATCTGACCGGATCGTTCCTCTGTGCACAAAGCGCATTCCGGCTGATGCGCGAGCAAACGCCCCAGGGCGGCCGGATCATCAACAACGGGTCGATTTCGGCGCACGCGCCAAGGCCCAACTCGATCGCCTACACGACCAGCAAGCACGCGATCACCGGGCTGACAAAGTCACTGTCGCTCGACGGACGGGCGCATCGGATCGCCTGCGGTCAGATCGACATTGGGAATGCCCGCACCTCGCTCGGCAGCACCGCCGAGTCGGGCGTGTTGCAGGCGCACGGTTCAATCGCCGTCGAGCCGATGATGGATTTGGGCGAAGTGGTGCGTGCGGTTCTGTTCATGGCGTCGTTGCCGCTCGAGGCGAACGTTCAGACGATGACTGTTATGGCGACAGCGATGCCATTCGTCGGGCGCGGCTAGAAAACCTCCTAAATCTCGGTACGATGACGTAACGGGTGGCGGTGGTTCTCCGTATGGCTCCTGCGACCATGATGGTGCGCCGGAGAAGACCCATGATCTCTCGCAGTGTTTTGCCTGTGTTGTTGTTTTGTGACGTGACAGCGCTGGCCGCCACCGTTCCGGCGGCAGCTGAAGCTTCAACCCTTTACGTGGACGCCAACGTCCCGGCGACCGGTCAGAATGCGGTCCTCGCCTATACGATCGCCCACGATGGCAGCCTGAACCCCGTCAAGGGATCCCCCTTCCCGACCGGCGGGACCGGCTATTATGACAGCAGCTACAAGCTCGGTCCGTTCGACATCGATCAGGAGTTGGCACTCGGCGAAGGCGGCCGCATGCTCTATGCCGCCAACGGCGGTTCGAACACGGTTGCCGGCTTCAGCGTTCTCGGCGATGGCGGGCTCGTGCCGTTACAGCACTCGCCATTCCGCAGCCACGGCAGCACGCCAGTGTCGCTCGGGCTTCACGGTGGCACCATGGTGATGCTGAACAACGCGGGCGACCCCGCGCAGGCGGGCAGCGGCGTGGTGCCATCGGTAACGGTGTCGCGTGTTTCGGGCGACGGTGGGCTTAGCCCAATCGGCGGGACAACGGTGGCATTGCCGGCGACCGCGCAGCCGTCGCAGTTGCTGACCACCCATACGGGTCCGTTCGTGTTCTCCGCCGAGTTTCCGGACAATGGATATCTGCGGGCCTACTACCAGTTCCCAAATGGTCATCTTTACCAGACCGCTCAAACAAAGCTTCCGCTGGAAGGGACGACACAACCGCTTCCGCTCGGCTTATGGGCGCATCCCACAAAGCCCTACCTTTATGTTGGCTTCGTCAACACCAACGAACTCGGCGTCTACAGCTGGTCTGCATTCGGTCAACTGAAGTTCGTGGCCAAAGCAGCCGACTCGGGTGGTGCGATCTGTTGGGTTCGGGTATCAGCCGACGGAACGCGGCTCTATGCGGTCAACACGGCAGATAATTCGTTGTCGGTGTTCGATCTGTCGAAGCCGGACGCACCGGTCGAAATACAACATCTCGTCGTGGGCGGTTTCGGCGGCCTCGAACAGGTTTCGCTCACCCCGGACGGCCGGTTCCTTTACGTGCTGCAGGAAGAAAACAGCGCCGCTTCGATTGGCAAGAGCAACAAGGTGTATGTTCTGTCGGTCGACGGCTTGTCGGGCGAGCTGACGCTGCTGAACAACCTGACGTTGCAACTCTCAGTGCCACCACTCACGCGTCCGATCGGCGTGGCGATCCGCTAAGGATCGACGGCTTCGTCCCGGGGTCGGGGGCGGCTAGCCCACACCCCGGGAGCCGGGCGTCACGAAGACCTGCCGCGCACGAGCCGCAGGTCAAAACGTGTAGTTCACGCGTCCATAGTAGAAACCGCCTGAGATTGGTATCTGGGCCGCATTGTTGTCGTAGTAGCTCACTCCGAGATAGGAGACGTTGGGCGGCGCCTTGCTCGGGAGAATGTTGAAGATGTTGTCGGCGCCCACGGCCAAGTGCCATCGCTTGTTGATCCGGTAACCGATTTCCAGATCCGTCAGCCAGCGCGGCGCGTTGTGGAATTGGTAGAACTGAGTGACCGAGTATTGCAGAGATGGCGGCGCCTGGTCTTCGTAGGTGAGATTGTTGGTCGTTTGTCCGTAGCGCGTTTGGCGCAAGTTCACGTCCCACTTCTGATAGCGCCATAGCGCGTCGAGTATCAGCTTGCTGCGTGGAAAGGCGGTGCTCAGATAGCCGACCCCCTGGGCGTTGAGAAAGGGGTTGCCGAAGGCGTCGGTTCCGATGTGGTCGACGCGGGTCCGATTGAGGTCGAGCGCTGCCGTCCAAGTGACGTTGCCGTAATGGTCGAAGTTGCTCAGGTAGGTCGCGTCGAGATCGAGGCCCTGGGTGCGCGTGCTGGCGCCGTTGGCAAAGTAGTAGGCCGACACGTCATTGAGTGTGATACCTGATGGCAGCGACGCGCCGGTGTCGGCGATGGCCGTGAGCGCCGGCTGACCGTTGACGCCGCCGGCGCCCACGATCCGGTCTCGAATGTTGATCTGGTAGACGTCGACCGTAATCGCGAGCGCCGGCAGCGGCTGCAGCACGAATCCGCCGCTCGCATTCGTCGAACGCTCGGGCTTGAGCGGCGTGGCGCCAATGGAT
>CAXUIA010000036.1:8617-12047 GCA_964250835.1 uncultured Acetobacteraceae bacterium
GTTGGCGGCGAGATCGCCCGAGGCACCGGTGGGCGACACGTTGAGCGATGAGAAATGCTCCTCGGCGAGTGTCGGCGCGCGAAAACCGTTGCTGATCGTGCCGCGGATCGCGATCCACTTGGTGAAGTCGTAGCGCGAGGAAAGCTTGCCGTTCTCAGTATTACCGAAGTCGGTGTAGTGCTCGAAACGGCCAGCAAGATCCACGTCGAGCTTCGGAACCGGCCGGATGTCCACGTCGACATAGCCCGCGTAGACATCACGGTTCCACATGCCGGCGCTGGCCGGAAGCAAGCCCGCGAACCCCTGCGTGCCGCCAAGCACGTAGGATGCCGGATTGCCGGCGGCGAGCTGATACATGTCGAGCCGATGTTCAAAGCCGAAAGCGAGGTTCAGCGGGTGGTTGGCGACATGAAATAGCCTGGTGAAGTCAAGGTCGTTGGTCCATTGCGCATTGTACTGACCCTGCGCGAATACGGTGGTGGGCGTGTAGCCGATCGCCAGACCATAGGCGGGATCACCCTTCTGATACAGCGTTGGGTTGGCGGTGTTCTTGTTGCCGATCTGAACGTCGTCCTCGCCATAGGTGGTGCTGAGCGAAACATGAAAACCGGCGACGTCGGGAGCCCTGAGACCCAGCGTCGCTGCGAAGTCGTTTTCCTCGTCGGTTTCGAGCGGATCAAATCCCGCAGGCCACACCTGGGGCAGCACGCTGGGCAGACGATAGTTCTCGTAGGCCTCCCCATGACGGTGACCGTACGTGATGAAGGTATAGGCACCGAGACCGCCAAAGGTGTCGGGCGCAATCGTTTCGCCCGCCGAAATGCTGAGCGTCTCTCGGGTTTCTTCGGGAAGGCTGTTGGTCTGGTTGGAGTTGGCGGGAATGTTGGTACCGGTCAGCCGATCATCCGCCGTATCGGCCACGAAATGGTCGGTATGGAAGACCTGACCGCCGAGATGGATGTAGCCATCATAGCCGAAGGCAGCGCCCTTGTCGGCGTCGAGCTCATACTGCCAGCCCTGACCACTGTAGGCGTCGGCGCCACTTTCCGCCGTCGCGCTGCCGCCACTCGGAGTCTTCTTGGTGATGACGTTGAGAACGCCTGCGATCGCGTCCGATCCATACTGGGCGGCGGCGCCGTCCTTGAGCAGCTCGATATGATCGATGGCGGCCGCAGGGATCATGTTGATGTCGACCGGTGTGGCGCCCTGCTCGGGACCGGCGTCGGCGGAGATGTTGGCCGTCTGGTGTCGTCGTATGCCGTCGACGAGCACGAGCACCTCATTTGGGCTGAGGCCGCGGAGCCGAATGGAGGTGGTCAGTGCCGCTGTGTCGAGCCCATAGCCCTGAATGTCGACCGATGGATCAGTGGTCACGATCTGCTGGGCAAGGCTCGGCTGGCCGGAACGCGTCAGCGCGGCGTTGGAGATGACATCGATCGGGCTTGTGCTATCACGCGCCAGCTTTCCGATGTTGCGCGTGCCCGTCACGATGATTTGGCTGGTCTCGGTCTGGCCCGCGCCAATCGCGGCGGCCGGAACCGCAGCGCCAGCGGCGTCGGCGATCCCCCGGGCAGGCTGGTTGCTGGTCGGTGGAGAGCCGGGGGCGGCCGTGGTGGTCGCCCGCTTCTTGTGCGAGTGGTGCTTCTTGGCAGGCATGGCGTGCGACGCCGTTGCCGTGGTTCCGGCCTGTGTCTGCGCTCGGGCTTGCGGACTGGCGGCGATCGGGCAGACCGTCAGAAGAAGCAGGGCTCGACGAGCGCCCGCGCCGGAGATGAACATCGTGCGATACCCTTCCACGAATCGGTGTTGCGCATTGGCGCTCCCCTCCTGCTCGAACCACGCACCCGACTGCGTCTCGCCAGGCAGCTCGGTTCTTTGAAGCAATGGTTGACGATAGGATTACTGTTGCGCAAACGGTTTTTGACCGGTCGACTACGAATCTTCGCCGTGATTGCAAACTTGCTCGCCCTGCGACCAAAACGGTTTGCCGTCTCGATCAGGGACGAACCGCAGTCACTTCGATTTCGATGAGCCAGCCGGGATTGACGAGGGCAGCCACTTGGAATGCAGACCGGGCCGGCAGGTTCGGCTGAGCGGCAGTTCCAAAGAACCGGGTGTAACCCCGCATGAAGCCGTCGAAGTCAAGCGTTCCTTTGGTCTTGTCGGCGACCAAGTAGGCGTGCATCTGCACAACGTTGCTCATCGTCAAACCTATTGACGAGAGTGTCTTGGCGATCGACGCGAGCGCGCTCGCAGTCTGGGTTTCCATGTCGCCATAGGCGGCCAGTGTGTGTGGGGGGGCTTTTGGATCTGCGACCGAAGCACCCATCCCGCTGACATAGATCGTGCTGTGTCCCGACGGAACTTCCACAGCCGCGGCGATTGGAAAATGGACGCCGTTTGGCAGCGGAACACGATGAATGTCGTCCGCCCGCGCGGCTGCGGCAAGCGTCAGAACAGCTGAAACGATTGCTCGCTTGACCATGATCAATCCGATGAGGGATAGCCGGTCGCAGGGCGGACGGACGCTACGTCTCCCGGCGTCACCGGGTCGGCATAAGCGTTTCCAAAATGCGTTCGGACGAAGGAAACCACGGCGGCGATCTGCTTGTCGTCGAGATCAGCGCCAAGCGCGGGCATGCCGCCAAGCCCATTGACGACGACGTAGACCGGATAACCGGACGTCGAGAGTTTCGCGTTGGCTGCGAGGGCCGGAATCCTTGCCGCACCGACCGCGCCGGTCGCATTGGCCAGGTGGCAGGCCTGGCAGGTCGCAGCATATATTGCACCACCGTCGGTTTCAGGCAGTCGCACGCCCTCCTTGAACGTCGAAGCGACGTCGGCCACTGCCGCACCGGCGAACAGCAGTGCCATAAGACCGAGCGCACGCGCGATCATGCGCTCGTTGCCCGGCGGTGAAGTTGCGTGATCGCGTCGATCGAAGAGAGCAGTGCGCCTTCCTGCCAGCATCCGACATAGGAAGCGTGCTCACCCGCCAGCACGATACGGCGATCCATCGTGGTGAGCGTCTTGTAGTGAGTCTTTCGCGTTTCCTCGCTCCACATGCCGCAGCAGCCGAGCGTCCATGGAACGCGGCTCCACGCGACCGCGACGCCAGACCGAAACTCCTTCAGATATTGAGAGTGTAGCTTCGCGCCCTGTTCAAGTGCGGCGTCGATACGCGCTTGCGGCGACATCGCCGAAAGCTGGTAGGAAGGAAGGTCAAAGCTGTATGCGCCGAGCAGAACCGCCGGTCCGCGTTCATGGTAGCCGTGGCTGGGATAGGAAATCTGGGTGATCGTCTGGTCGGTGTAGCTGATGCCGCCATAGATCGCCTCGTCCTCCTCCCAGAAGCGGCGCTTGAACTCGAGCCCGATCTTGAGCGACGAGGCATAGGGAACCGCCTGAATGGCGGCACTCAGGTCGGGCG
>CAXUIA010000036.1:12057-14645 GCA_964250835.1 uncultured Acetobacteraceae bacterium
GAGACGTCGATGTCGACCTGCGACAGGATCGACATCGGCAGCGTGCAGACGCACCAGTCGGCATGAGCCTCCGAGGTCTGGCCATTCGCCGTGTCGGCGTAGGTGACGGTGACGCCGTCTGGATCCTGCCGGATCTTGGTCACCTTGGCATTGAACGTGATGAGGTCGTTAACCTGGCGCGCGAACGCCTGACCGATCTGCCCCATGCCGCCGACTGGCTGAAACATCGTGGTCTGGAATTCGTAGCGGAGGTTGAAGGCGATCGTGCGCCAGAACTTCGACCTGAGGATTTCCGCGCGGTCGAGCGGCGCGGACGGGACCGGCGCACCATCCGGACCGCCGCCCGGCTCCTTGGACCAGCCGCGCTGGTGCGAGGAGGTCATCCCTTTGACGTAGCGATCGCTGGCGTCAAGCGCGCCCCAGCCCCGCATCGCGTCGAGCAGCATGCCGTGCTCATCGGGACCGAGCTCCAGATCAAGTGACTTCTGGTCTACGGCCTTGGCCAGCAGCTCGGCCGTCTGACCCTGGAAATCGGCGGCGACATCGCGGTATCGCTGCGGCTTGCCGCCGAACGCGTCACCTGCATGCAGTAGAGCGTTGTGGTTGACCTGAACGAACGGCTCGAGCGCGACGCCCAGTTCACGGCAGTAATGCAGGATCGCGCGGTGATGATAGGGGATGCGCCAGGGTCCCGGGTTGAGGTAGTTGCCGGGCGCGAAACCGACATCCTGCGCCGCACCGCCGAGCTCCACATAGCGGTCGCCGCCGCGCAGGGACCAGTTCCGTCCGCCGGCCCGGTTCTGATATTCAAGGATGCGGACGTCGTAGCCGGCCCGCCTCAGCTCCAATGCTGCGACCATGCCGGCTAGGCCAGCGCCCAGGATCAGCACGCGCGAGGCGTGGGGAGCGCTGCCCAGCTTGGGCGGGCCGTCGAAGTCTGTCGACGCCGCGTGGCCCATCGCAGTCATCGCCTGATACATCACCGCTGAGCCGGCAACCGTGCCGATCCGGGTGAGCAGTTGCCGGCGGGTAGACGTCGTGTCCGACGGAGCGGTCATTGCGGTGCCTCACGTTCTGCATTCACTCTGCAAGACGCAGGCCACTTGCTTGGAGATGAAGCAGAAGAGGGTGGTCACGGCATAGCGGAGTCCGGCCTGCTTATTTCCTAAGCAGATACCCGTACGTAAAACGACGTAACGGTGGCAAGGCTGCCTGAAACAGTCATACGGAAAGGATCTGTGCCACGTCTTCGAGCGACTTGCCTTCGGCATCGATGCCGATGGTGAACTCCGCCAACGCGCCAAGTCCCATCAAAGCCGCGGCGATCAGATATCCGACGCTGACCGACCAGGCCTCCCCGGTTTCGATCAGAAGACCGAGCACGTAGGGCGCAACCAGACCGCCGACGGCGGTGCCAAAGGCGTAGAAGACGGCAATCGCCATGGCGCGTGTCTCGAGCGGGAAGATCTCGCTCGCCGTCAGATAGGCGCCGCATGCCGCCGAGGAGGAGACAAAGAAGATGGCCATCCAGAGCAGTGTCTGGGTCAACGCGGTCAGGTCGCCAAGACCAAACAGGATGGCGGTCGCCACAAGCAGCACTGCGGATGCCGCGAAGGTGCCGCCGATCATCCGCCGCCGTCCGAGGCTATCGAACAGCGGCCCAAGAATGAAGGGGCCGAACAGATTGCCGGCTGCGAGCGGGAGGATATGCAACCCGATCTGCTGGGCCGGGACGCCATAAAACTTGGTTAGCACCAGACCGTAAGTGAAGAAGATCGCGTTGAACAGGAACGCCTGGCTGAGCATCAGGATCATGACCAGCAGGCTTCGCTTTCGGTGCGTGACGAACATCGCGCGCAGCACGATCCCGAGCCCGAAGCTCAGCCGCGGCTGGATCGAAAGCGTTCCTTTCGGCTCGGGCAAGGTGTGCCCAAGGCCGCGCACCGCGTGTTCTATGCGGGCGGTCGCCGCGTGTGCCTCCCGCTCGCGGCCGTGGGTGACCAGCCAACGCGGGCTTTCCGGCACGAAGCGGCGCAACCAGATCACCGGCAAGCCCAGCAGGCCGCCAATCGCAAACCCGAGCCGCCAGCCCAGGGTGGGCGGCACGAGCTGGTGGTTGGTGACGAGAAGCGAAGCCACTGCCCCCAGACCAGCGCCCGCCCAGTAGCTCGCGTTGACCGCGAGGTTGACCCGGCCACGCATACGGGCGGGCGTCATTTCGTCGACGGCGGAGTTGATCGCTGCATATTCGCCGCCGATACCGAAGCCGGTCACAACGCGGGACAGGGCGAAGGTCGCAATCCCCACCGAGCAGGCCGACCCGAGTACGCCCACGACGTAGACGCCCAGCGTGACGGCGAAGATCGCGCGGCGTCCGACCCGGTCGGTCAGCCAGCCGAAGAAGAGTGCGCCGCTCACCGCGCCCCCAATATAGGCGGATGCCGCCAAGCCAACGTCGCTTGCGCTCAGGCTCAGCGCTGCGCGCGACTGCAGCGCAGGTCCGATCGAGCCCACAATCGTCACTTCGAGACCGTCGAGGATCCAGGTGACGCCAAGTGCGAGGATCACCATCAGGTGGAATCGGCTCC
>CAXUIA010000037.1:0-10176 GCA_964250835.1 uncultured Acetobacteraceae bacterium
GGCCCACGACCGTTCGGTCGCAGACCGTTCGGTCACGCCCCGCCCGGTTGGGCGGGCCAGGCCGACGCGCCGCGCGGCAGACGACTATAACGCGGCCGACATCGAGGTGCTCGAAGGGCTCGAACCGGTACGCCGCCGCCCTGGCATGTATGTCGGCGGCACCGACGAAGGCGCTTATCATCATCTCGCTTCCGAAATCATCGACAACGCGATGGACGAGGCCGTCGCCGGCCATGCCAAGGTGATCGAGGTTCGTCTCGAGAACGGTGACTGGCTGACGGTGCGCGACGACGGCCGTGGTATTCCGGTCGATCCGCATCCGAAGTTCCCGACGCTGTCGGCGCTCGAGGTGATCCTCACGACGCTCCATTCGGGTGGAAAGTTCGGCGGCAGCTCATACGCGACGTCGGGCGGGCTGCACGGTGTGGGGTCGTCGGTCGTTAACGCGCTCGCCGAGCGGCTCGATGTCGAGGTCGTACGCGATCGCGGCCTTTGGCGGATCGGCTTTGCCCAGGGCGCGGTGGTCTCGCCGTTGACGCGGTCCGATATCCCGCGCGGCCGCTCACGCGGCACCCAGCTCCGGTTTCGGCCCGATCCGGCGATCTTTCCGGGATGCCATTTCGAGCCGTCGCGCCTCTACCGGCTCTGCCGGTCGAAAGCTTACCTCTATCGCGGCGTGGAGCTCCGTTGGCGTTGCGACCCTGCCCTTTTGAGGGGCGCCTCGGAGGTGCCAGCCGAAATCGTGCTGCATTTCCCGGGCGGGCTGCGCGACAGCCTGGAGGATGAAGTCGGCGCCGACGGCCGGGTCGCCGAGATCTGGGCGGGTGAGGCGGATCTGCCGGTTGTCAACGGCCGCTCGCCCGGTCGACTCGAATGGGCAATGTGCTGGCGTGAAGCGGAAGGATATCTGAACTCGTTCTGCAACACGGTGCCGACGCCGCAGGGCGGCACCCATGAGGCCGGGATGCGGGCGGCGCTGCTGAAAGGGATCCGCGCCTGGGGCGAGCATCGCGGCAACAAACGTGCCGCCGCCATCGCCGGTGACGACGTGGTGGGATCAGTAGCGGCCAAGCTGTCGCTGTTTATCCGCGAACCGCAATTTCAGGGGCAGACGAAGGAGAAGCTTACCTCACCCGAGGCCGCCCGCCTGGTGGAAGGCGCGCTGCGCGATCGGTTCGATCACTGGCTCGCGGGCAATCCAAATCAGGCCGACGCGTTGCTCGCCTTCACCATCGAGCGCGCCGAGGAACGCAAGCGCCTGCGCGACATGAAGGACACGCCGCGCAAGAGCGCCACGCAGCGCCTTCGCCTGCCCGGCAAGCTGGTGGATTGCACGCGGACCAATGCGGCCGAAACTGAGATTTTCCTTGTCGAAGGCGACAGCGCTGGCGGATCGGCCAAGCAGGCGCGCAACCGTGAAACGCAGGCAATCCTGCCGCTTCGCGGCAAGATCCTCAACGTCGCGAGCGCTAGCGTCGAGAAGCTGCGCGGCAATGCCGAGCTGCGCGATCTGATCGAAGCACTCGGCTGCGGCGCGGGCGAACGGTTCGATGTGTCGCGGCTGCGTTACGGGCGCGTCATCATTATGACCGACGCCGACGTTGACGGCGCACACATCGCCTCGTTGCTGATGACATTCTTCCATCGCGAGCTACCGGCGCTGATACACAACGGCCATCTCTATCTGGCGCAGCCGCCATTGTACCGGCTGACGGCGGGCGGACACACTGTCTACGCCATGGACGACGCCGACCTAGAGCGCCGCCGCAAGCGCGACTTCAAAGCCGGCGCGAAGCTTGAGATCAGCCGGTTCAAAGGGTTGGGCGAAATGCCGCCCGGTGATCTCAGGCGGACGACGATGGACCCGGCGCACCGCACGCTGCTGCGGGTCAACGTGGCCGCCGAGAGCCGGGCCGAGACCAACACGCTGGTCGACAGCCTCATGGGACGCCGGCCGGAGCTGCGGTTCGCGTTTATCCAGGAGCATGCTCAATCAGTGGCGACGCAGCAGCTGGATATCTGAGTGCCAGGGCGCTGCCCTGGACCCGCTGGGGCCAGCGGCCCCAGACCCGCATTACAGGAAACCGACTATGTCCGCGTGGGATGCAAGCGAGCCTTTTTAGGCTCGTCCGTGCGAAACTCTTGAACGTCGAGCCAAGCTGTCCACAATGACAGCCGTCGCCAAAACAGCGCCAGTGATCATGTAGCGAAGTGATGAAGACAAATCGAGCAGTGTCAAGCCATTGGAGATCGCCTGTATGACGATAATCCCGAGGAGGGCGGAGTAAGCGCTGCCGCGGCCGCCGAACAGGCTTGTACCCCCGATCACGGCCGCCGCAATAGCGTCAAGATTGACGTCGCCGGTGCCGGCTTGCTGGCTTGCTGACGCAAGCCGAAAGGATGACAGAACTCCACCAACGGCGGCGAACGTGGAGCATAGGACAAAGGCACTTGTGTAGATCACCCTGAACTACATAACCTAAAATCTCTCCGCCTCACGATTGCCGCCAACCGCGGACATGCAGCGGCCCCATCTCGTTCTGGTCAGGGCGTAGTCGAGGATCAGCACAAGGCAGACGAAGAGCCCGAGCATCCACGGAACGCCGCGGTTGTGATCGAGGTAGTACACTGCGCCCACCAGAACGGCCGTGATCAGGAAGGCTCGAACAACCAAAATAGTGAGGGACGAGGCCGAGAGATTGGCCAACCGCCTCCGTCGCGCTTTCGCGACGCCGTTGAAGAGAAGGAACACACCGGCGGCGAGAGCGAGAACGTAGGAGAGGATGGGCGGCATGAAGGCCGATTGGCCGAAACTCACGACGGCCGATCCGTAAGGGAGGTTGATCGAGCCCGTCTCCCCAAGGATGTAAAGCTGCAGGCCGAGGATCGCGAGTAGCCCGGACAGCGTCGAGACAAAGCTCGGCATGCCGAAGCGGTTGAAGAGCAGCGAGTATATTCCGCCGAAGATCGCGCCCGCGAGGGCGGCGGCAATGATCGCGACCCAGACCGGAACTCCGTGATTAACCCACAGGACGCCAACCATGGCCGACGCGAAACCGCTCACTGACCCGACGGAAAGGTCGATTTCGCCGACCATGAGGATGCAGACGATGCCGAGCGAGATGACGCCGATGGTTGATGAATCGTATAGCAGATCGACGATGTTGCCGCTCGACAGGAAGACGGGGTTGAGTGTCTCGAAAACGCTGCAGATGATCAGCAAACCGATGACGACTGGAAGCGAACCGAGATCGCCCGAACGGACCCGGTCGAAGAAGCCGCGTATCGCGCCGCCCAGTCCCGCCCCATGCTGGAGGCGTTCGTCGCTTCGGTCGATGAGCTTGGAGCCGCTCATAAAGACACTCCGGTTTGGCCGGTCGGCATCGCCGCCTCACTCTGAGAGGTGCGACGGGCGGATCGTCGAGACACCGCGTTCTCAGACGCACCGGTGATCGCGTTGACGAGCTCGTGGTTGTTGGCGTCAGGCGAAAAGACGCCGTTGTTGCGCCCGAGCCTCAGGACGACGATACGGTCAGCAACCGCTCGGACATCCTCCATGTTGTGGCTGATCATGACGACCCCGAGGCCACGATCGCGTACCCGCTCGATGAGATCAAGAACCTCCGCCGTTTGCGCAACGCCCAGCGCTGCAGTCGGCTCGTCAAGCAGAATGACCTTTGGATCGAGAAGCAGCGATCGTGCGATCGCGACCGTTTGCCTTTGCCCTCCGGACAGTGAAGCCACGACTTCGCGCACGCTCGGAATACGTGCGGAGAGCTCCCGGAGCAGCGTCCAGGCCTTGAGCTCCATATTGATCTCGTCAAGCGCCATCGTGCCGAGCTCGCGGCCGAGAAAGATGTTGGCGACGACATCCAGGTTCTCGCAAAGCGCAAGGTCCTGAAACACGGTCGCAATACCGAGCGACAGGGCCTTGCCAGGACTGTCAAGGGTCACCGTCTCTCCGTTGAAGCGTATTGTTCCGGCGCTCGGTTGGTGAACACCGGCCAATATTTTTACCAGCGTTGACTTGCCTGCGCCGTTGTCTCCAACGAGAGCCACCACTTCACCGGCGTGTACGTCCAGCTCGATGTCCGTCAAAGCGTGAACCGCTCCGAAGTGTTTGGACACTCCGGTAAGGCTGAGGATGGATCCTCCCTTGGAGGCTTCGCGACTGACGGCGCTACTCATGATCAGGGTCGCCCCTCTCATCTGGGGTGGCAGAACGTGGAGGACGTCGACCTGCCTGGCGACGCCCTCCTCGATGAACTACGAACTAATGCCGAGCTTCTGGCAACCAGCCGCATAACGGCCCGTGCACAGTACGGATGCCGGTTCAATCGGCTTACCATTTACCTCCTTGTCGACGATTTCGGACTTGAGGTTTTCGGCGGTCACAAGCGTCGGCGTAAACAACTGCGTAGGTGTTCCAAACAGTTTGGTGTCGCTCTTAGGAGCATGCCCCTGGACAAGATCAACGGCGACTTTTGCGGCGGCCGCGGCGACGATCTCGCTTGGCTTGGAGATGGTGTTGTACTCGTCTCCCGCGATGATCAGCTGCAGGCCGGCGATCGTGGCGTCATTTCCTGTGACCGCAGGAACCGGGTCAACACCTTTGGCCTTGAACGCTGCAATGGCGCCGCCGCCCGTACCGTCGTTGGCGGCGACGACACCAACAATCTTGCTGCCAAACCGCGAGACTTGACCCGAGACCCACTGCTGGGCCTTCTCAGGGAGCCAGCTCGGCGTGTCGTACTCGGCCAACTTCTTGTAGCCACCGGCTGCGAGGCCCTCGTGGATACCTTTCTTGATCAGTCCGGCCGCCGCATCGGTCGGCGAACCGTTCACTTCGAGAACACCACCGCTCGTGGGCGCACCGGTCGCTTTCAAATGCTCGACAAGCGAGTGCGCAATCATTTTGCCGATGGCCTCGTTGTTGAACGAGACATAGAAGTCGGCATGAGCCGACGGGATCGGCCTGTCATACGCGATGACCTTGATGCCTTGAGACTGCGCCTGCTTGACCAGGGAAGCCGCGGCCGATGAGTCGACTGGATCAAGAACAATCGCCTTGGCGCCCTGAGCGATCACGGAATTGAACTGCTGCTGCTGACGAGATGCATCCGCGTCTGCGTTCTGGTACAGCACCGAGCAAGTCGGGCAGAGCTTCTGTATTTCAGCCACAAATCCCGGATGATCGTGCTCCTCGTAACGCGTGGAGCCCTCGTCGGGCATGAGGAACGCAAATTTCACGTTCGACAACTCCGCCGCGCGCGCGCCGGACATGGGCATCGCGACAGATGTCGCCAGTATGGCAAGCAGTCCCGCCCTCGCAGAAGTCATTCGACTAAACGTCATGATGTTCTCCCCGTTTAAACTCATACGGCTACTTGCACGGCCGTCTGCCAGCGCTGCACGAAGGCCTCGCCTCTGACGTGCGTAGTGCGAAACGAACTCGGTGTGAAGCCGGTGATTGCGCGAAACCGGCGGTTAAAGTTCGAGATGTTATTGAAACCGACCTCGTAGCAGATGTCAGTGATCGATCTTTCCGAGTGGACCAGAAGCTCGCAGGACCTCTTAATCCGCATGCCATTGACGTAGCCGACGAAGGTGACGCCTGTCTGTCGGCGAAACGCTCGCGAGAACGCACTTGCATTGTAGCCGCTCAAAGCGGCCAAGTCGCTCTCGCGCAGGTCGAAATTGAGGTTCTGGGCAATATGATCAAGCACGTGGTTAATAGGCTTGGTCATATAAACCGAAGGCCTGGGCCGATATCCGACGCTTGCGAGCGTCCGCCTGCCATCCGCCCGGACAAGCAGTTCGAGAATGCGCAGGAACAAAGCCGGACGTGATACAGAGTTGGCTTCCAGCATGGCAAGCATGCAAGAGGCAATGTCGTCGCTTGCACTTTGTGAGAACTGCAGACCGCGCTGCGCATCACTCATCAGAGGCGACAATTCCAACGCCGGGAAGAGGACAGCACAGCTCTCAATGAACTTAGTAGTGAACTGCAGCACTACGCAGCGTTGCGGAACAGATACATTCGGTGGGACATCGCTGAGCCAGTTGTGAGGGAGGTTGGGTCCAGTAAGAACCAGGTTACCCGGCTCAAATTCACCAATGTAGTCACCAACAAAATAGCGCCCTCTAGTATGCGTAATGAGGTGCAGTTCGACCTCTGGGTGAAAGTGCCACCGGACCGTCTTGTACGGATAGCCGTGAGCCCAAATCTTGAACGGCTCTGCGGTCGATATCGACACGATCTCAAGTTCCGGACACGACGTCACGATGACATCTCCATGTCCGAGTGGGCATGCTTGTTCTTACACGAGATGGCCGACATCACTCCCTTGAACTTCTTATACCCGACTTAGACGTCGTCGGCTTGACATAACATAAAGAACACACACTGCGCTGGCTACGCCACTTTCGTCCCCGCTTCTATACTTTTTTTGCAATTAAAGCATTCGCGGGTGCCAAGCTGCAAAATGGTGCGGTGCGACAAGCCTGAGAGTAGGTGTTAGTGCCGCGTGAGCTTGAGGTTCTTCGCCACGTTATGTGGAAGCGCTTCGACCAGCAATCACGGCCGGAAGCCGTATCAAGCGGCTCTTACAGCCCGAAGGAACACGGCGACTTCATCGGAAAGGTTGTCGGCCTGCTTTGACAGGCTTGATGCCGATCCCAGCACCTGGAGCGCCGACGCTCCCGTCTCGTTGGCCGAGACGTTCACGCCGCTGATGTTTCGAACAACAACTCCAGTGGCCTCAGCCGTCGATTGCGCATTGCGAGCAATCTCCAACGTTGCGGCTCCCTGTTCCCGGACCGCACCGGCGATAGCCGCCGCGATCTCGCCCAGCTGCTCGACAGTGCCGGCGATCTCCCTGATCGAGGTGACAGCGTGACGGGTGGCGGCCTGGATCGAATTGACCTGAGACGCAATCTCGTTGGTCGCGCTCGCCGTCTGCGACGCCAGGTTCTTGACCTCCGACGCGACAACGGCGAAGCCCTTGCCTGCGTCGCCGGCGCGTGCCGCCTCAATCGTCGCATTAAGCGCAAGCAGGTTAGTCTGGCTCGCGATCTGTGAGATAAGGTCGACGACCCGCCCGATCCTTTCGGCTGCCTCGGCAAGTTCGCCAACCGTCTCGTCGGTCCGGCGAGCGCCGCCGACCGCGCGTTCCGTCATCGCAGACGACTGCTCGATCTGGCGCGAGATTTCTGCCACCGAGGCAGTCAGCTGCTCGGCCGCCGCCGCGACCGTGTGCACGCTTGATCCGGCGGTAGCGGCGGCCGATGCAACCTCTCCCGCCTGATGATGCGTCTGCTCCGCCGAACTCGTCATGCTTTGCGCAGTCTCCTCCAGCTCAGCCGAGGCGCCCGCGAGCAGGCTTGTCATTGCGCCAGCCTGCGATTCGAAAGCGTGCAGGAGCTCCTCAATCCTGCACGCTTTGCGGGTCTTGATGGCGTGCTCGCGCTCCTGCTCGCCACTGAGCCTGTCGCGCTCAATCATCACGTTCCTGAAAACTTGCACCGCCGCAGCCATCCCGCCGACCTCATCCCGACGCTGCAGGCACGGAATGGTGATGTCGAGCTCGTGGTTGGCCAGACGACGCATGACATCGGTCATCCGGCGGATCGGATAGGACACGTTCCTTACGATAGCGCTCCCGAGAAGCAGGCAAGTCAAAATCGCGGCGCAGAGAACCGCGAGCACGATCTGCCTCGTCGGCCCGTAGACCGAGGCGCCGAGACTGGCCGCCCGCCGACCCTCTTGCAGGTTGAAGTCCAGATCGGACTTGGAGGCGTTGTAAGCCGCGGCGTAGCTCTGATTCTCCTCGTCAGTGAACAGGTTTTCGGGATCGCCGCCCGGACCCATATCGCGGCGGATCAAGGCGTCATGCGAGGCCCAAGCGGCATCGAGTGCCTGCATCGATCGTTCGTCGACGGTTCCGCGCTGGATCACCTTTGCATAATCCGCGCGAAGGTGGGCGAGGGCAGCAAGGCCCTTCGCGATTTCCCGCTTGATTTGCTGACGTTCACCGTCGTCGAGAGCGATGGAATAGCGAGCTTCTTCCAAGCGCATGCTTTGAATGGAGCTAAGGATCTGTCCCTGGAGACCTGTGCTTGGCAGCCAATGATCTCTGATGTCCGCCGCGCGGTCGTTGATCGCCGCAAGGCGGTCCAGTGCGGTCCCGCCTAATCCCACGATAAGCGTTAGGATAAGTCCGAACGCAAGCAACGTCTTGGCCTTGATGGTCAGTCGACTGATGATGGTCCGCACGTGCAATCCCTCGCCTCAGCCGCCAGGCAGTTAGTTGTCGCTCGATTGACGAGCCTACGTCGCGGTTCTTTACGCAACGTTAGCGGCCAGGAGGGTCAGGCCTCATCTAGATGCCCAACGAACGCCGCCAGTCCACATCGCGCATCTGCGCGGTCAGAACCCGGCGCAGCGGGGGGAGATTGCCGATCCGAAGTGCTGCGTCACGCGCGATGCGTGCAGGCAGGCTGTCGCCCGCGGCATAGAGACGCATGATCGCCTCGGCGCCCATGAAGAAGAGCCGCGTCTCGGCGCGGTGCTCTGCCTCGTAGCGGCGCAAGGCGGCCTGATCGCCGGGATCGGAGGCCAAGCGGATCGCGCGTGCGAGCGCATCCTGGCCGAGCAGGCCAAAATTGAAGCCGTGCGCCGTCGTGGGATGCATGGCGACCGCAGCGTCACCGAGAAGTGCGAAGCGTCGAGCGGCAAAATGGTGCGCATAGGCGGTCACCACGGGGACCGCATGGCGGCGGCCCACCGGCCGCATGGCGCCAAGGCGGCCCCGGTAGAGGCGCGTGACCTCGGCGGCGAACTGCTGGTCATCCAGCCGAAGGAAACGGCGGGCGTCGGCCTCGGCCATCGTCATAACAGCAGATGAACGCTGATCGTTCAGCGGCAGCGTCACCAGAGTACGTCCATATTCGAACCAGGCGGTCGCCGTTTCTTCGTGCGGCCGGTCATGAGACATCGGACAGACGAGCATAAGCTGACGATAGTCGTGGATGATCGCCCCGATCCCCTGCACCTGTCGAAGCCGCGAGCGTCGCGTGTCGGCGGCGACCAGGAGCGCCGTGCTCAGCACCCGCCCATCCGACAGCCGGGCGTGGGCGGCGGCACCCGCAAGATCGCCGCGCTCGATCGACATGCCGGGCATGAGGGTGACGCCGTCTTGTTCGCGGACCACGGCGTACAGGGCGCGCCGCAGCCAGTGGTTGGGTGCAAAGCGGCCAAGCGGGCCGTGCTCTGCCGTATCGCCAAAATGCATGGCGTAGGAGGACGGCCGATTGCGCACGCGCATGCGCCGCGGCGGTGCCAGCCCGGGATGCGGGATGAGCGGCCACGCGCCGACCGCGTCAAGCAAGGCGACCGACCGGTCGGTTAACGCAATCTCGCGACCATCATCATCCGGATCGGCGAGTGCGGTGGCTGGCTGGGGATCGACGAGCGCGATTCGGCGACCGGTGCCGGCGAGCGACGCGGCAAGCGCCAGCCCGACAGGGCCAGCGCCGGCAATGACGATGTCGTATTCGCGCATGGGCGCTGCCTAGATGTCCTCGTTCTCGA
Source organism: uncultured Acetobacteraceae bacterium (assembly GCA_964250835.1). GTDB lineage: Bacteria > Pseudomonadota > Alphaproteobacteria > Acetobacterales > Acetobacteraceae > CAXTPV01. The sequence goes on from CAXUIA010000037.1 coordinate 9,593, forward strand.
TGATCGAGATCGAGCCGCCGCGCTCGACGATCGCGTAGCTGATCTGGCTCAAGGTGCGCAGGCCGCGGGCACGGGCGGCCGCCATGACGTCGGTCTTCTCCATTCGCAGCCGGCGCATGCGCTCCTTGTTCCACTCGCCGTTTTCGAAAATGACCACAGGAGTGCCGTCGATCCAGCGGCCGACCCGGTCCGAGCGGGTCTTGAGCCACGACACCAAGATATGCATCAATCCGATCGTGCACACCGCCGTGAAGGCCGCCGTCGTCGAGTGATCGCTTCCGAGCACCGAAGTGATCATCGACCCCGCGATGAGGAACAGCACGATCAGGTCGAACGGCGCCAACTGGCTCGTCGTGCGGCGCCCGATCAGCCGGACCGCAATCAGCAGGATCCAGTAGGCGGCGGCCGCACGGAGGATGACGCTCACGGCAGCACCCAGGTTCGGACCCGCAGGAATTTGCCAGGCATCTGGATGGAAAGTGGGATCGGTCCGATCTGGGCAGGCATGCCGTGCAGCCGCACGTAATTGTCAATGCCGCCGCCACTCACGTTGAATGTGAGCTGCTCGCGTCCCTCGTCCGACG
>CAXUIA010000037.1:10186-11018 GCA_964250835.1 uncultured Acetobacteraceae bacterium
CGACTGGCTGACCGGCTGGGGCGAAATCGCCTGCAGCCCGAACGGCTCGAGGAAACTACTGCTGATCGTGACCACCATCTGGCTGTCGCGCATCACCGGAGGAAGATGGAGCGTGATTTGCGTTGGGGCGCCAAAACGCGCGATCGGCTGGTAATCGACCGCCCCGCTTTTCGCCTGCCCTGCCCGGGCATGGTCAAGGGGTCCGGCACCAAATCCGCCGGCGATGCCGAGGATCACGATCAGGGACATCGCCACTCGGCCCACATGTTCCAGACGGGACCAACCGGCCTCGAATTGAGCGTCGAAACCGACCTCGACCTCGTCATTGACCGCGCTCGCGCCGCGCAAAGGGGTTTGCTGATCCACCTCGCGCAGACGCGATCGGGCTGCAAGGGTTGCGTGGTGTAGGAAATGTCACGGCAATCCAGAAAGGATCTCGATGATGGAAAAGCGGCGTCTCGGACACTCCGGTTTCTTTGTTCCGGTGTTGAGCTTCGGCACCGGCACGTTCGGCGGCAGCGGCGAGTTCTTTCGCGCGTGGGGAACGTCCGACGTCAAGGAAGCGACGCGCCTGGTGGACATCTGCCTCGACGCGGGGCTGAACATGTTTGACAGCGCCGACATCTACTCGGCGGGTGCTGCCGAAGAAATCCTTGGCGCGGCGATCAAAGGGCGGCGCGAAAAGGTGGTGATCTCGACCAAGGCCACGTTCCGCTCAGGCGAGGGTGCCAATGACGTCGGGTCGTCGCGATTTCACCTGATCGCGGCGTGTGAAGCCGCCCTGCGTCGCCTCGGGACTGACTTCATCGACCTGTTCCAGCTGCACGGGTTC
>CAXUIA010000037.1:11028-14543 GCA_964250835.1 uncultured Acetobacteraceae bacterium
ACGCGATGACGCCGCCCGAGGAGACGCTGCACGCTTTCGATACGCTGATCCGCGACGGCAAGATCCGCTATGTCGGTTGCTCGAACTACTCAGGCTGGCACCTGATGAAGTCGCTCGCGGTGTCCGACCGCTATGGCCTGCCGCGCTACGTCGCGCACCAGGCGTACTACTCTCTGATTGGACGCGACTACGAGCATGAGCTAATGCCGCTCGGGCTCGACCAAGGCGTGGGCGCGGTGGTGTGGAGCCCGCTCGGATGGGGGCGGCTGACGGGCAAGATCCGGCGCGGCCAACCCTTGCCCGAAGGGTCGCGTCTGCGTTCATCGGCGGTGGTGTCGATGGGTCCACAGGTATCGGACGAATACCTTTACACGGTCGTGGACGCGCTCGATGCGGTCGCCGAAGAGACCGGCCGCACTGTGCCGCAGGTCGCGCTCAACTGGCTGCTGCAGCGGCCGACGGTGTCCAATGTTATCATCGGCGCGCGCAATGAGGAGCAGCTTCGCGCCAATCTCGGCGCTGTCGGCTGGAACCTGACCGCCGAGCAGGTCGCCCGGCTTGACCGCGCGAGCGCGCTGACACCCGCCTATCCATATTGGCATCAGGCCGGATTTACCGAGCGTAATCCCTTTCCTGTCTGAGTAATTGGCCGTCCCTTCAAGGAGGGCAATGAGCGCGTCCTCGTTGCCCTCACACTTGACAATCTGCTTGTGTCAGAGACAGGGTTCGAAAAGTCCGAGGAAACGATCAATGCGAGCCATTCTCCTGAGGGCCGGCTGTCTTGCCGTCCTTGCCGCACCTTGCGCTCGCGCAATCGATCCACCGGTCGCTTATCCCGGCGCCGCTCCGGGCGGCACCCATTTCCTCAACCAGACCGCGCTGCTGGGGTCGGTCAACGATCCGCAGTGGTTCCTGCACAACATTCCGTTTGTCGAACTCCCGGATCAGCAGATCCAGCAGGTCTATTATTACAGGTGGCAAACCTACAAGGAGCACCTGATCTATACCGGCTCGATCTATGGGTGGTTGTCGACAGAGTTTCTGCAGCCGGTGTTCTATGGCGCGCCGTATGGCGGTGTCGATGCGGCCGCCGGACACCAGACGATTGAGGGCCGCTGGCTTCGCAACCAGCAGTACGTCAAGGACAACATCAACTACTGGTTGAATGGGCCTGGACAGTTCTCAAAGCCGGAGAATTTCGACGACAATCCGGATACGTCGGACTGGGCGCACGAATACAGCTTCTGGATCGCGAGCGCGGTCTGGCAAGTCTATATCGCGCATGGTGATTTGGGCTTTGCAGCAGGCCAACTGCCGCAACTTATCAAGCAGTATCACGGCTGGGATAACCACTTCAATTCAGCGCTCGGTCTCTACTGGCAATACCCAGTCTGGGATGCGTCGGAATTCTCACCAGCATCGTTGGAGTCGAGCGACCCGTATCATGGCGGCGCGGGTTACCGTCCCACAATAAACTCCTATCAGTTCGGAGACGCGGTCTCCATTGCAAAACTGTCCGCGCTGTCGGGAAATGGGGCGGTGGCGCTCGTCTATGCGGCCAATGCTGCTTCTCTGGCGGCGGCGATGCAGAAATACCTGTGGGATCCGACACGCAACTTCTTCTACCACATGAATCGCGACGGCAATCCAACCCTGGCACTGCTCGACACGCGAGAGGAAGAAGGTTTCGTGCCGTGGATGTTTGAAGTGGCGTCACCGACAGACTCAGTCGGGCTTGCCGAGCTGCTCGATCCGCAAGGGTTTGCCGCCGCTTACGGACCGACCACAGCCGAGCGGCGCAGTCGTTGGTTCGACTACCAAGACGCGACCTGCTGCCATTGGGACGGGCCGTCGTGGCCCTACGAAACGTCGCAGACCCTGACCGGTCTTGCCAACCTGCTGATCGACTATCCGTCGCAGACATATATCACGCAGGCTGACTATCTCGATGCGCTGCACACCTATGCGGCGACGCAGTTCTTGAACGGCGCGCCTTATGTCGCCGAGGCGCACGATGCGGACGCGGATAACTGGATCTACAACTCGCCCAATCGCAGCGAGGATTACAATCACTCAACCTTTAATGACAACGTCATCTCCGGACTGATCGGCCTGCGCGGTCAGCCGGGGAACGCGCTGACGATCCACTCGCTGGCACCTGCGGCGTGGGACTATTTTGCAATCGAGAACGCCCCCTATCACGGCCATAACGTGACGGTGCTTTGGGACCGAACCGGCGCTCACTATGGAGAGGGCGTTGGCCTGCGCGTCTTTGTCGATGGCAAGCTCGCGACAGCGCGCTCAACGTTGCAGCCGGTGACGATCGACGTCGGCAATCCGATCACACAGAGCAATGCCTGCGGCGTGATCGACGCCGCCGCCAACAGCCAGCGATTCACCTACGGCACGCAGCCGTTCGCCAGCTACACCTCGTCTCACGACAACGTCTGGAACGGCATCGACGGGGTCGTTTATCGCGAGGGTATCCCGGAGAACAGCCGCTGGACGTCGTATGCCTCGTCCAATCCAACCGACTATTACGGCGTGAACTTCCAGCGGAACGTGACACTCAGCGAGGTCCGGCTTACGTTTTACGACGATGGCGGCGGCGTGCAGACACCGAGCACCTATGATCTCCAATACTGGAACGGCAGCACCTGGTTGAGCATTCCGAATCAGGCCAGGGCCTATCCGACGCCGATGGCGAATGCGTCGAACAGCATCACGTTCCCACCGCTGACGGCGAGCCAGATCAGGGTAGTGGCGCCAAATGCCGGCGGCAGCCTGCTGACCGGTTGGGGTCTTCAGGAACTTCAGGCGTTCAGCCGCCCGGTCTTTCAGATCGACAACGTCAACAGCAACTTGTTGATCGGAGTCGAAAACCAGTCGACATCGGCTGGCGCGCAGGTGCAGCAATTTAGCGACACCGGCGCAAATGACCGATTGTGGGAACTGAACGACGCTGGAAACGGCTACTTTACGCTGCGCAACATCAACAGCGGCCTGGTGCTCGGCGTGCAGAACGCCTCAACTGCCGACAGCGCGCTGATCATCCAGCAGCGAGGCACGGGTGCACTGAGCCAACAATGGAACTTCATCGACAATGGCGGCGGTCAGTTCAAGATCCGCAACCGCAACAGCGGGCTGTTGCTCGGCGTGACCGTGGAATCGCAAAGCAGCGGCGCAAATGTCGTCCAATTCCACGACAACGGCACGCCCGATCACCTGTGGCTGATGAAATCGGCCAATGATCCGCTGAGCCCAACGGACGCCGCGTATTGTAAGGGCTAATGAAAGGGCCCTCGACCCGCTGGGGCCCGTCGCCCCCCGCACTTCCTCTGCCCCTGCACTCGCTCAGAGATCGTGGAGGCTATCTCGCGGAGGTAGACTGACTTGCCAGTCCGTCGACTTTCCGTGCTCGAAACGCAATTTGGTCAGACGTTTCGGCAGAAGCAAGTGAGGCTCCGCCGCACGGGACCAAGCCGATATTGGCAAACGGGGCGTCTGGCCTGTTC
>CAXUIA010000038.1:0-1211 GCA_964250835.1 uncultured Acetobacteraceae bacterium
GACCCGCCTCTTCTGTGCTGGTTTCCCGCAGGCCGGCGTTATCTGCCGCAAACCAACCGGATCCAAGTCATTAAGGCTTTAATCATCGTTAGTCTTGAGTCCGATGCAAGTCAGTAATCAATCTATGACGCTCGAGTGAGCGAGCCTTGCCACCCTCTACAGTTAGTAATCACAACCATCTTGCGAAGACACATAGTACAACAAGAAGCAAGATAAGGATCAAGCGGCGTATTAAAACTCCGTCTCTGAAGTAGGGTCTGCGAAAAGTGATGACAGCGGTCAGGGCAAGTGCGGCTGCCAACGCGAAGCCCAAATTAGACGATGGACGCTTTGTGATGGCTAAACACACAAAGCATATTAGCCATAGCAAACTCATATTGCGGTTGTTCTTGGCTTCGCCACGTTTGTCGTGTGATGCTGAGGCTATGGAGGCGATGTCCCAGGCTAGATACAGGCCGAAGATGCATGGCAGCAAAGAAAACCAGACGTCATAATATTCCGTCGAGAGCATAAGCAGCAGGTAAGCAAAAACGATCGCTATATCTAAGTAAAAACGAAGCGGGTCCTCCAGCGGCAAACCTTCTAACGTGCCAGAGTAACCCTCCCAGCTTAACACGACAGTCACCAGCGATATGAACAGAAGAAGGAGAGATCTCCAGTGACCAGATAGGACAGACAGAATATTGATTGTATGAGCATCAGAGTTTGACTGCGCGGAGAGAACGCGTGATACTGGCGTTGCTGCACCAACGCTGACAGCCACAGCAAATAAGCGCTTGATGAAGTCAACTCTCGACTTAGCCCTTTCCGTGGGCTTTTCTGACTCAGCTTTTGCTGGCAAGCACTTTCAACCTAAATGGGCGCGGAAGTAGATCTTCAATCTTGAAACGTCCAACGCCATCTACTATGACTAAGCTCTCCGGACTAGAAAATTCGGCAATGACCTGACGGCAGGCGCCGCATGGCATTCGCAAGTCCGCCGAGGCATGATCTTCAGCGTCAATACAAGAGACTGCGATTGCATCGACGTGGAAATGGCCGACACTCACCGCATGAAAGATAGCGTTGCGCTCTGCACAAATCGTTAGACCATAAGAGGCGTTCTCGACATTGCAGCCGGTGAAGACCGCGCCACGAGACAGAACGGCGGCGCCGACGCGAAATCGAGAGTATGGACAATAGGCGTTTTCGGCGGCCCTCCGTGCCTCTAG
>CAXUIA010000038.1:1221-5858 GCA_964250835.1 uncultured Acetobacteraceae bacterium
TGTCCCCCCAGGTAAACTCACCATGCGGCAACAAAACCATAGCTTTGTTGTCCTTACTCCTCAACCGGCGGGTCTGGGGCCGCTGGCCCCAGCGGGTGCAGGGCAGCGCCCTGCCGCTGGCTTATGCGGCGGCCAGGCTAAGACGTTGAGCCGTGCGCGTCCGCCCAATCAGCGGAAGCAGCGCACGAAGCTCGGGTCCATGGTCTTCGCCGGTCAGCGCCAGCCGCAGCGGCCGGAACAGCGGCTTGCCCGACTTGCCCGACGTCGCTTTCAGGTCGGCCGTCCAAGTCTGCCAAGTCGCGTCGTCCCATGGTTCCGGAGGCAGCAGGTCGAGGGCCTGCGTGACCAGCGCGTGTGCGTTCGGCTCCAGCTCGGGCGGCTTGATGTCGCCGGCGACGACTTGATGCCAGTATCGCGCTTCGGTCAGGAGATCGAGGTTAGGCCGGACGGCGAGCCAGAACTGCTCGGTGGCACCCTCGGGGAGTTTGGGTCTGGCGTCCTCGTAGGAGAGGCTGGCGATAACCTTGCGGTTCAGCGCAAGGAGCTGCGTGCTGTCGAACTTGGGCTGATTGTGGCTGACGTGGCTGAGTTCATAGCTTTGGGCGAGCGCGTCGATCGTCAGCGGTTCGGGGTCGTCGGACGTACCCAGTCGCGCCAGGTAGCTTGCGAGTGCTTGGGGCTCGATGCCGTCGTGCCGGAGCTGCCGGAGCGTCGCCGCGCTGCCGGTGCGTTTGCTGAGTTTGCCGCCGTCCTCTGCCAGGAACAGCGGCAGATGGCCGAACTGGAAATGGTCGCGCTTTGCGCCGAGTGCGTGAGCGAGGTCGATCTGCACGCCGGTGTTGGTGACGTGGTCTTCACCCCTCAGGATGTGAGTAATCTCGGTTTCGATATCGTCGACGACGCTGGCGAACGTGTAGAGCACAGTCCCGTCGGCGCGGATCAGGACGGGGTCGCTGACGGAAGCGAGCTTCACCTCGCGGCGCCCGCCGACAAGGTCGATCCAGAACACGGGATGATCGTGAAGCCTGAAGCGCCAGTAGGGTGTTTTCCCGTTGGCTTCAGCCTGTTCGCGCTGCGCCTGCGTCATTCTGAGCGCGCCACGATCGTAGACCGGTGGCTTGTGGGCGCGAATGCGTGCTTCCCGCTTGGCTTTTAATTCTTCTTCAGACTCGAAGCAGGGATAGAGACGCCCGCTCTCCTTCAGTCTGGCGGCGGCTTGTTCGTAGCGGTCGAGGCGATCGCTTTGCCGGAAGCTTTCCTGCCAGTCCAGGCCGAGCCATCTGAGATCGGTTTCGATGGCGGGCTCATATTCCTCCGCATTGGTGCGAGCAAAGTCGGTGTCATCGAAACGAAGTTGGAACGTGCCGCCGTGACGCTTGGCATAGAGCGCATTGGCGAGTGCCTGGCGGGCATTGCCGACATGCAGGTAGCCTGTAGGGCTGGGAGCGAAGCGCAGCTTCATGCCTGCTCTCCGGGTTCCAGATCCGGGTCGGCTTCGCGCCTGGGGTCCAGCGCGCGCCAGTCGCGCTCGATCTCACCCGGCGGATGCTCGGCGAAGCTGTCGAGCTCGTTGGCACTGCGCCAGGTCTGTTCGGCGGGCGCGTCGATCACGTGAGCGTCTTCGCCGTAGGCAAACCAGGCGGCGAGCACCTCGCGGCCGGTCATGCCGGACTGGCGGCAGAGCTCGACGCTGTCGCGGACATAGGCGCGGGCAAAGGCGTTGGCGTGCATCAGCGTGGGAAAGCCCGCCACCTCTTCGACGACGTTCTCGTCATGCGCATTGGCGCCGGAGAGATCGAGGATGCGCACGCGCCAGCCGCCCTGCGGCGCGAACAGGTCGGGGAACTCGGTATCGTTCATGCCGCGGGATGTGGGTGGGCGGCGTCGGCTCGCGAGAGGCTCCGTGCGTGTGACGGGTCGCCCGCCTCCTCACGGCGGCGCAGCAGGAACTCGCGGCCGAGCTTGACGCAGGGCTTGCCGTCGTAAGCGACGATGTCGGCGGTGGCGTAGGTCTCGGACCAGGTATCGGGAATGAAAGAGCCGGTGCCGACGAGGTCGATCGGTGCGAGCGCGTCGGACATCACACGGCATTTGGCGGTGTTGAAGCCTGATGACACCGCGATGGTCACTTGTGGGAAGCCGGCCTCGTCGAGCTGGTCGCGGACATGCCAGATGGCGGCCGCCGAGACGCCGGTCCCGACCAGATGGCGTAGCTCGTCGGGGCTGCGGTAGCGCCGGATCGCGCCGGGCGCGTGGCGCTCGAGGACGGCGTAGCTGACGGCAGGGTCGAGGCCCTCGAGAAAGCGGGCGCCGTGCGTGTCGAGGCGCAGGCCGAGCTGGCCGCGCGCAGCAAGATCCGGAAAGCGGCGGCAAACCTCGAGCGTGTCGCTGACCTCGCGGCCAAAATAGTCGGGCAGGATGACGACGCGCTGATCGGGAAACGTCTCGTGGAACATCTCCGCCGCGCGAAGCGTGGAGCCGGCATAGCCGATGAGCGCGTGCGGCATGGTGCCGAAGCCGTGTTCAGAGCCGAAGAAGTGGGCGGTGGCGTCGTTGGCGTTGCCGATGAAGCCGCGCGCGCCCTCGCGCTTGGCGGCGTTGCTGCCGACGCTCGCCGCGTAGGCCATCTGGATCTGCATCTCCTCGCCGGCGCAGTGACGTGCGTCCATGGCAAGGAACGGAACGTGGGCAAGGGCGACCGCCATCTGATAGGCATTGTGTGCGGTGACGCAGGCCGGGCCCACTTTCTGGAGCAGGATGGTTTCGAGATCGGCCAAGTGGGCGAAGGACCCCGTGACGTAGGCGAGCGGCTCGCCGGCGCCGACCCAGTCGCCTTCCGCATGGGTTTGCTCGATGGCGAAGCTGGTCCGGCGGGGGGCGGCGGCCGCGCGCCGCCAGTCCGTCATCAGGCGGCAGGCGGCAATGACCGGACGGCGCAGGAAGATCGCGTAGGTGACCTCCATGTCGCCGAAACGCTCCACGACGGCGCGGGTGCGATTGAAGTAGGCGTCGGTGCGGGCCTCGATGTCGGCGTCCAGGTCGAGCGTTGCGTGCGCGACGTCGGTCATTCGGCGGCGGCCCTGGTCGCACGGGCGTGGCGGCGTGCCTTGAGTTCCTCGGCGACCAGAAAAGCGATTTCGAGCGACTGCTCGGCGTTCAGGCGCGGATCGCAGAACGTCTCGTAGCGGGCGGAGAGGTCGGCTTCGGTGAGGCGGTGAGCGCCCCCGGTGCACTCGGTGACATCCTGGCCGGTCATCTCGACATGCACGCCGCCGGGGATGGCGGTCTCGGCCGCGAGCACGTCGAAGAACTGGCGCAGCTCGGCGATGATCGCGTCGAACGAGCGTGTCTTGACGCCTGAACTGGTTGAGATCGTGTTGCCGTGCATCGGATCGCACAGCCAGACCGGGGTGCGGCCGGACTGGCGGACGGCGCGAACCAGGGGCGGCAGTGCGGTCGCGATCCTGTCGGCGCCCATCCGGCTGATCAGCGTGGCGCGGCCCGGCGTGTTGAGCGGGTCGAGGATGTCGAGCAGGGCGAGCACGTCGTCGGGCTTTGTGCTCGGCCCGATCTTGATGCCGAGCGGATTGTTGATGCCGCGGCAGAAGGCAACATGAGCCCCGTCGCGCTGCCGGGTACGCTCGCCGACCCAGAGGAAGTGCGCGGAGCAGCCGTACCAGTCGCCGGTGGTGGAATCGACGCGCGTCAGCGCCTGCTCGTAGGGAAGCAGCAGGGCTTCGTGGCTCGTGTAGAACTCGGTTTCATGGATCTGCGGCGTCGTGCCCATGCCGCAGGCTTCCATAAAGGCGAGCGTCTCGTCGATCCGGCCGGCGAGGTCGCCGTATCGGGCGGCGAGCGGCGAGCGGCGCACGAAGCCCAGGTTCCAGCGATGCACCTGATGGAGGTTGGCGTAGCCGCCGGAGGCGAAGGCGCGCAGCAGGTTCAGCGTGCCGGCGGACTGGAAATAGCCGGTTTCCATGCGGACGGGGTCGGGGGTGCGTGAGGCCTCGTTGAAGTCGGGACCGTTGATGGTGTCGCCGCGATAGGAGGGCAGCGTCAGCCCGTCCCGGGTTTCGGTGTCCGACGAACGCGGCTTGGCGAACTGGCCGGCCATGCGGCCGAGCTTCACCACCGGAAGACTCGCGCCGAAGGTCAGCACGACGGACATCTGCAGCAGGACGCGGAAGGTGTCACGTATGACGTCGGCGGTGAACTCGCCGAAACTCTCCGCGCAGGCGCCGCCCTGCAGCACGAAGGCACGGCCCGCGGCGGCGTCGGCGAGATGCGCCTGCAGTCGCCGGGCCTCGCCGGCAAAGACGAGCGGCGGGTATGCGCGCAGACGGGCTTCGGTCTCGCGGACAGCCTCAGGGTCGGGATAGGCCGGGATCTGGCGGACCGGATGGGCGCGCCAGCTGTCGGGGAACCATTCGACTGGCGTGTGCCTGTCCGAGCTCATGGCCGCGTCGTGCGCGCATTTGTGTCGGGAGGCAAGATAGGCGCGACCGTGCGCCGCGCGCTAGCCCTGCTGACCGAGCTTTGCCGCGACGTAGTCACGCGCCTGCTCCTGCGTCAGCCGCTCCTGACTGCCGCCCGGAAGCGCCGGCCACTCACGGTTGAGATGGGCAAAGGCGGCATCA
>CAXUIA010000038.1:5868-14257 GCA_964250835.1 uncultured Acetobacteraceae bacterium
CGCCCGCCCAGATCGACGCGATGACGCCGGATTGCCGGCAGCGCCACAGGGCTATCCGGTCCTGCGAGTCGGGAGAGAAGTCGTGCGCGACACCTTTCGCCAGCGCCTCGTCATAGGTCTGCTTGGTGATCCCGTAAGCGCCGGCGGCTGTGGTGATGCGTCCGTGACGGGTCCATGACCGGTTCGGGTGCGTGTCGGTGCGGGCAGAAGAGCGCCCGGGAGCTGTCGTCGCGTAAGGATCAGGCGTCTCGCCATGTTGCACATGGCGGAGCAGAGCCAAAAAGGCCTGTTCTTGACGATGATCCTCGTCCTGGTTCGACACATTCGCCTCGGCGTTGCCCGCTGCGTCTAGGTAGGCGTGTCTTGAACGCCGGGCTGATTGTTTGCTGCCTACGAGGCCGCCGACAAGCGTGGTCAGGAGGCGACGTTCATCAACATCGATCCAAACCCTAGTAGGTGTCGAACATGGCCTGGATCTCCGTCACGTCGGTGGTGACTGCCAGCGCAATCATCAGCAGGATCCGCGCTTTCTGAGGGTTGAGGCTGCCGGCCGCAACGAAGCCCATGTCGCGCAGACCACGGCGCGCTGCGACCCTGCCGCCCAGCCCGCGTGTTGCCTGCACGATGACGCAGCCGCCTGCACGCGCCTCTTCAAGCGCTGCACGCTCCGCCGCCGGAACCAGGCCGGGCAGCATCCCTGCCGAGACGATCCCCTTTGCACCGTTGGCCGCGAACGCCCGAGGCGCGGAGCCATCGGCGCCGGCATAGCCGTAACTGATGTCGACGCGAGGCGCTTTTCGCAGGTGCTCGACGGTAAAGGCGCTCGTGACCGTATGGCGCTTGACCGGTGCCATCGCGAAGTGCGGACCGTCGCCGTCGACCACACCGAGAGGACCGGCCTCGGGTGAGACAAAGGTCTGCAACCGATACGTCAGGCTTTTAGTGACCTGGCGCGCCGCATGGATCTCGTCGTTCAGCACAACCAGCACGCCTTTACCGCCTGCGTCCGGTGCCGCCGCGGTCCGCAGCGCGGCGATCAGGTTCGGCGGCCCGTCGGCACCGACTGCGCTCGCCGGCCGCTGCGCCGCGGTCATCACGACAGGCCGGTCGGTTTTCAACACCAGGTCGAGCGCGTAGGCAGTCTCCTCGAGCGTGGCGGTGCCGTGCCCCACAACAACACCCCGCAAGTCCGGATCTTCGTCGAACGCGCGTGCAATGAGTTGGGCGAGCTCGATCCATTGCAGCGGTCCGATGTCATTACTGTTGATGCGCGAGAATGACACCGCCACGAGGTCGTATTGTGATTGAACAGAGCCGGGCAGACCCGCGACGAGGTCCGCCGCATCCAGTTTCGTGTTGAATTCGGGATAATCCAGCACGTCGAGCGGATCGGAAGTCCGGCACGAGATCGTGCCCCCGGTGCCGATAAACATCAGCTTCGGCCGAACAATCATGTGCCTACCTCCCGGTAGCGGTGAATGGCTCGGCGCTGACACGCTCGCCACCATCGTCGCAAGACGCCGGTTTCTGGACGCCCTGACGAAGATTGAGAGCAGCTGCGCATTACCCTCAACGGACCGAAGCGCAACTCGCCGCGCGGTGCACCGCAAGGCCATGCAGCTCGTCTGCGATCACGTCGATCTCGGCCTGCGTCGGCCGGCTCAATGCCTGTCGGCGGCAATCGTCGCAGGGCTTCCCGCACCGGCGTTCTGCTGACGCTGCTGGTGGCCGCCAATTCGTTGCCGACTAGGTGTTGTCTCCTCCTATACCCGCCTAGCCTTCCTGCCGGATCTCCTGACAGGGCTGTCACGACCGCATCCTGCCTCGTCATCCACCCGCCCGATCGTATACACAACGTCAAGTGACGTTCTCCAGAACTGCGGCTTCGCACAAAACCTAGGCGCACTACTTGGCTTGATGCACGTCTCCAAGGCAACTCTCGTTTGTTGTTGCGATGCCAAGAAAAAGAATGAATACGTTTGTGTGATGGAACAGAGATTGTTCCAGTCACTGCGGAGGACCTCCATGCGGTCGCGCTCTTTCTTCTGCCGATCACAATGCTTTGGTGCCGCACTGACGCTCTGCACGAGTATTCTGACCCCTTATGCTAACGCGTCATCCGACACAGATGGCTCTGCCGCGCCTGCCTCCGCCAAGCCCGGGTCGGCATCGCGCACGACCGATGTCACCGAAATCGTTGTGACTGGACAGCGCAAGTCCGAAAAGCTGCAGAAGGCCCCGGTGTCGGTGACCGTGCTCACCAAACGCACCATCGACGACGCCGGCGTCAAGCGTGCCGCAGACATCGTCGCACTCACGCCCGGCGCCAGCCTCGTCACCGGTACTGCCGAGACAGGCGACGTGCAGCTCAACATACGCGGCATCAACAGCGCGCGCGACGCCGGCTCCTCATTCGCCTTCGTCGTCGACGGCATCCAGGAACCGGACCCGTCGACCTTCAACCGCGAGTTTGCCGATCTGCAGCAGGTTGAGATCCTGAAAGGACCGCAGGGAGCCATCTACGGACGCAACGCGGAGGCGGGGGCGGTCGTGATCACCACGATCACGCCGACGAATCTCTTGCAGGCATCGGCCACTACCGGCGTCGGCAACTTCAACACCGTCTACAACCAATCCACCGTTTCGGGCGCAATCATCCCCGACATATTGCTGGGGCGGTTGTCGTTCGACTACCGCAACACCGACGGCTACTACAAGAACAACTTGTATGACAATTATTCCGTGGACAATTTCCGCAACTACGACATCAACGGACGCCTGATCTACAAACCCAGTGATGACTGGTCATTCGATTTGAAGGTCAGGTCCGGCCTGACAAACGCTGCCTCGATCTTCTACAATGCCGTCTTCGAGCTGCCTGCTCTCGTGCCGGTCTTTGGACCGACGGTGAATGAGGACGTCAACGCGCACCAGTTCCGCTACGACGAAAACATTCAGCCCGAAAACCACCAAGATACTCAGGAGGTGTCGCTCAAGGCCGACCACCCTTTGTCCTGGGCCCGGCTGACGACCTACGTCGACTACTCCAGCGTCAACTCGAACTTACTATCGGACGGCACGCTGGCCTCGTTCGGCTTCTTTAACAACTCCAACAACGTGCTCGGCCGCAACATTTGCGCGTCCAGCCAGGCAGCCATCCTCGCGTCCGGCTTCGCCTATCCGCTGCCGCAGAACCCGGCGTTAGGTTTCCTCGGGCCCTACGGCCCGTCGACCTGCGACGGCTACCAATATCAGGTGCGCGACGAAAGCGACGTCAGCACTGAGATCCGCCTGTCCTCGCGCAACGCCCGCCGGCTTCGCTGGTCGGGCGGTCTCTACTACCTCCACTCAGAACGGCATGTCGGCGTATCGGTCGGCAACGACCTCGGCTTCTCGATCAACAAAAATCTCGACAATCCAATCAACAGCACCAGTCCGACTGCCCAGCTCTACAATGACGCTTTCACGAGCGACGTCATCGCCGAGTTTGCCTCGGTCGATTACGACATTCGCCCCGACCTGGTCGTCTCGGCCGCGATCCGCTACGACACCGAGTTCAAGAGCGACAAGAACCTCGTACCTCCCGGCAATCTGCAGGACTACATCAACATCAATGCTGGCGGTCCAGCTGCTGGCAGCTTCTTTCCGCTTAATCCCGGACTGCTCGCCAGTCCGAACGGCATCCCCGCCAAATCGGCCGTCTTCGACCAGCCGGAACCCAAGCTGAGCCTCGATTGGACACCAACATCGGCCCTGACGCTCTACGCCACCGCCGGCATCGGCTTCAAGTCGGGCGGATTCAACAGCGCCGGGACCGAGGCGACAGTCGCCAAGATCGCGTCCGAGACCGGTAGCGACGTCAGGGTCGGTGACGCATACGGCAAGGAAACCTCCGACGCTTTCGAGATCGGCCTGAAGGGACACTACCTCGACAGCAAGCTGACCTTCCAGGCTGCCGGCTACTACACGATAGTGCACGGAATGCAGTTCAACGAGTTCTTCTCCAGCGGCGAGGGCCTGCTTCGTGTCGACTCCAACATCGATCGTGTCGACCTGCAGGGCGGCGAACTCGCAGCCCAATACCATCCCCTGCGTTGGCTGATACTCTCCGCAGGCGGCGACATCACCGGCAGCGAGATCCTCAAGAACTCGTCACGGCCGAACACCGTTGGCAACAAGTCGCCCTACACACCCGCCTACACCGGCAACACCGCAGTCTCGATCTATCAGCCATTGACCGAACGCCTCGCTCTCACCGGCCGGCTCGACACGAACTTCATCGGCTCCACTTGGTTCCACACCGTACAGCGCCAATCGGTGCCGACCATCAATGGTGTCGACGGATACTATGGCGGAGCGGAACGTCGGCCGTTCTCGACGACTGATCTGCGTCTCGGCATCGCCGGCAAGCGGTTCGAGTTCGTGGCCTTCATCTCCAACCTCTTCAATCGCCACTACCTCACCGAAGTGATCCCGGCGCCAGAGTTCGGCGGCTCCTTCATCAGCGAGGGACCCACGCGCCTGATCGGCGGTGAGCTTACTGTCCATCTCTGAAGCGAGGCCCTGTTCTCGCCGGGACCACCTTCCAACCAAGAAAGTCCACTGATGGATATTGGCGTGTTCATCCCCATCGGAAACAACGGCTGGCTTATCTCGACGAACGCCCCGCAATACCGTCCGAGCTTCGCGCTTAACAAAGCAATCGTGCAGAAAGCCGAGCAGTACGGGCTCGATTTTGCCCTCTCGATGATCAAGCTTCGCGGCTTCGGCGGCGCCACCGAGTTCTGGGACCACAATCTTGAGTCTTTCACCCTCATGGCCGGCATCGCTGCGACCACAAGCCGGATCAGGCTCTATGCGTCGGTGGCGCTCTTGACGATCCCGCCGGCGATCGTTGCGCGCATGGCGGTGACCATCGACAGCATCGCTCCAGGCCGTTTCGGCGTGAACATCGTCTCCGGCTGGCAGAAAGCCGAATATGAGCAGATGGGACTGTGGCCGGGAGATTGGTACTTCGCAAGCCGCTACGACTACAGTTCCGAATACGTCGACATTCTGCACCGCCTGTGGACTGACGGCATTGCCGACTTCAGAGGCAAATACTTCACCATGAACGATTGCCGGCTGAGCCCGCGACCGTCGTCGCCGATCCGCATCGTCGCCGCCGGTCAAAGCGAACGCGGCATGCGCTTCGCCGCCGAATACGCCGACTACAACTTCGTCATGGGACGCGGGGTGAACACTCCGGCTGATCACGCGGCGGGCAATCGCCAGCTTCTGCAAACCGCTGCTGTGACCGGACGCGACGTCGGCTCATACGTGTTGTTCATGCTCATCATGGCCGAGACCGATACTGACGCCGAGGCGAAGTGGCAGCATTACCGGGACGGCGTCGACGTCGAGGCGCTGGCCTGGATGGCCGAGCAGGGCGCGGCCGACAAGACATCGGGGAGTGACGCGACGGCGCGGCGGATCAACCTTCCGGACGGCGCCGTCAACCTCAACATCGGTACACTGGTCGGCTCCTATGCGACGGTCGCGCGCCTGCTCGACGATGCGGCCTCGGTGGAGGGATCAAAAGGCATCATGCTGATCTTTGATGATTTTCTCGAAGGGATTGAAGAGTTTGGCCGTCACGTGCAGCCGCTCATGCAGTCGCGCCGCGACAGGCGTCCGGCATGACCGCGCCGGACAGCTCGGAAGCCTATGCCGCATATCAGGCCGGAGCGAGGATCGGGTTCGGCGAGCGGCCGGGCGTTGTGGTCGTTGATTTCCAGCTTGCCTTTACCGATCCGCGCTTCCCGCTGGGCGGATCCGCACACATCGCGCGTGCCGTGGACAACACTGCCACGCTGCTGGCCGTCGCCCGCAAGGCGCGCGCGCCTGTCGCCCTTTGCTACACCGCATACAGCTCCGAGCGTGACGCTCCCTATTGGAAGGTTCCGGCGGTCGTGCGTGACTTTCGCCACGGCTGGGAGGGCGCGCAGCTCGATCCACGCCTGCTTGACGCAAGAACCGATGCGGTATTTTGCAAATCAGCCGCCTCGATCTTCTTCGGCACGGCGGTGCATTCGTTCCTCGTCAAACAGCGCGTCGACACGCTGATCGTCACCGGCTGCACCACTTCGGGGTGCGTGCGCGCCACCGTCATCGACGGCTTCAGCTATGGCTTTCGCGTGTCGGTTCCGGAGCCGTGCTGCGGCGACATGGATGAAGGGCCGCATCGCGACAACCTCCGGGACATCGGACGGCGCTATGCCGACATCGTCGGGCTCGATGAAACTCTGCATTACCTTGAGGAGATCCGCGTCCGTAACGAATGACGACCGGCCGGTTTAGATGATCGAGCCGCTGCGCAACGCCGCGATCTCGTCGGCCGTGAGGCCCAACAAGTCGCCAAAAACCTCCTCATTGTGCTGTCCGAGCGTCGGACCCGCCCAGCGCACCGAACCCGGCGTTTGCGAAAGGCGAGGAAAGGCGTTCTGCATCTTCAGGCTGCCAAGCGTTGGATGCGGCACGTCGATGATGGCTTCGCGCGCCGCGAAGTGCGGGTCCGCCAGCATCTCCGAACCACGATAGATCCGGCCTGCCGGAACGCCCCCGGTGTTGAGGCGCTCGAGCAGTGCATCGGCCGGCAATGTGGCGCTCCAGACCGAAATCAGCCTGTCAAGTTCATCCTGCCGCGCGCCGCGCTCGGCATGGTTGGCGAAGCGTGGCTCGTCGGCAAGCTCCGGTCGCCCCATCACCGCGCAGAGGCGCCGGAACACCGTGTCCTGATTGGCAGCAATCAGGATCATCTCGCCGCCGGCGCAAGGATAAAGACCGGACGGCGCGATCCCAAGCAGACGCGCGCCGCTGCGCTCCCGCACATGGCCCGTGGCGGCATAATCGGTGACCAGGCTTTCCATCATCGCCAGCGTCGACTCAAACAAGCTCGAGTCGATCATCTGGCCGCGCCCGGTCAGCGTGCGGTGATGCAGCGCCATCAGCGCGCCGAGAGCGCCATAGGTCGCGGCAAGGCTGTCGCCGATCGAGATCCCGGCCCGTGCCGGCGGCCGGTCCGGATCACCGGTGACATATCGGAGCCCGCCCATCGCCTCGCCGATGACACCAAACCCGGCACGGTCCCGATACGGGCCTGTCTGCCCATACCCCGATACGCTCACCATGATCATTCCGGGGTTTGCCTCGGAAAGCGCGTCGTAGCCAAGGCCCCAGTTCGCCATCGTGCCGGGGCGAAAGTTCTCGGTCACGATGTCGGCTTTCGCGATCAGGCGTCGCGCAATCGCCTGGCCTTCCGGACTGCGAAGATCAATGGTGACCGACTTCTTGTTCCGCGCGATCACCGGCCACCACAGTGATGTCCCGTCGGCTGCTGTCCGCCCCCACTGCCGCATCGGATCGCCGCGTCGCGGTTCCTCGACCTTGATGACCTCGGCGCCGAAATCGCCCAGCAGCTGGCCGCAGAACGGTCCCGCAAGCAACGTCCCGAACTCGATCACACGGACGCCAGTCAGAGGGCCGAGCGGCTTCGCGTTGTGCATCAAACATCCTCGACAGCTCTGGTGACCACACGATCCGCTCGCATTCGTGCTATGCCACATCCGTGCTCGTTTCGCATGAGGCACGGAGGCGCGCGTGGAAATCGTCGAGGTCTCACCACGCGACGGCCTTCAGAACGAAAGCGTCACCATTCCCACGGACCGCAAGATCGAACTCATACGGCGTGCCGCCGCTGCCGGCGTGCGACGCATCGAGGCCGCCAGCTTTGTCAGCTTGCGCGCCGTGCCGCAGATGGCGGACGCCGAGGCGGTCCTCTCGGCTCTCGCCAGTCTCCCGCAACGAGCCGCAATAAGCGTCTCCGGCCTGGCTCTCAACCGGCGCGGTGTGGAGCGCGCGCTTGCCGCCGGCTGCGACGAGATCAACATGGTCGTCGTCGCGACCGACGCGTTTAACCGACGCAATCAGGGCGTCGACGTCGCGACCACGCTCGCCGAAATAGCCGTCGGCGCTCACGACGTACATGAGGCTGGACGGAAGATCACCATCACGATTGCCGCTGCGTTCGGCTGTCCCTTCGACGGAGAGGTTGATCCGCACAGGGTCGCCGAACTCGCCGCCATCATCGCGGTTGACGAACCCGACGAGATCGCGATCGCGGACACGATCGGTGTCGCCGACCCTCTGGCGATCGAGCGGCTGTGCACGATGGTTCAGGCCGCGGCTCCTCGATCAAGGCTGCGCCTGCATCTTCACAATACGCGCAACACCGGTTTCGCGAACGCCTATGCCGGGTGGCGGGCCGGCGCGGAGGTTCTCGACGCCGCGATCGGCGGCATCGGCGGCTGCCCGTTCGCACCGGCCGCGACCGGAAACATCGCCACCGAGG
>CAXUIA010000039.1:0-6984 GCA_964250835.1 uncultured Acetobacteraceae bacterium
CCCCCCACCCCCCACCCGTGGGCGGGGGGGGGGGGGCGCCCCCCCGCCGGGGGGTGGGGCGGAGCCCCGCATTCGGTTGACGCTTCCGGAACTGCCCACATCTCGGCACCGTTGAGCGGTCGCCGGACCGGAACCGATCACCCGAGACTACCTCACGGAGGGCCGCGACGTTGAGATCATCCGCTTCGGCTCTCGCCCGTGCGCTGCCGCTGCTTATGCTCGCGAGTTGCGGCGATCAGCAGCTCTGGATCCTCCGTCCACGCGGCCCCATCACCGGCGCCAGCCTGAACTCCATCGTCATCGATTTCCTGGCGATGATGGTCATCATCGGCCCCACTACGCTGCTGCTCTGCTGGTGCATCTGGCGCTATCGCCGCAACGCGCGCGCACGCTACGCTCCCGGCTGGGAAAACTCGTTGACGATCGAGATCGTCTCGTGGGGTTTCCCGCTCGCCATCGTGGCCTTCCTGAGTTTCTACTCCTTTCGCGGCACGTTTGCGGTTAATCCGTTCGGCCCCGGTGTCATGCAGCATGGAGCGAGCGCCGACGCTGACCGGCCGCCGATCAACGTTGACGTCATCACCACCGATTGGCAGTGGCTGTTCGTCTATCCCGACCTGCGCGTCGCGGCCGCCAACGAGCTCGTCATTCCCGAGCACACGCCGATCCGGTTTCGAATGACGTCGGCGACCGTCACCAACGATATCCTGATCCCGCAGCTTATGGGCGAAATCGATCTCATGCCGGGCATGCTCACCAGACAGGGCCTGATGGCCGACACGCCGGGCGACTACCAGGGGCTCGCCGCCGACTTCAACGGTCCCGGCTTCTCCTGGATGCAGTTCTCCACCAAGGTCGTCTCCTCAGCCGACTTCGCGCACTGGGTGGCGACGGCGCAAGCATCGCCCAACCACATGGATCACGCGACCTACGAAAAGTTCGCCTCTCCCACCATCAACGAGAACGGCCGCACGACTATCTACTCTCAGGCCGATCCCAATCTCCTGCAGACGGTCATGTCCGAAACCATGGCCGGCAAGATCTGGCCCACTCCGACCGGCATGATAGAAAAGAAAGCCGCTGAAGAGCGCCACACACGCCGTCAGCAGCTGACCACGCCCGACACCAGATCCTAGGGCGCAGCGCGCGCCCGCACCTGCCAGGTCCTGACCGAGGAACGCGTCGATGATGCATTTGGAAGGCCCTTGGACGCCGCTCTTCGGCCGCCTCACGATCCAGGACATCCCGTGGGACAATGCCGTCGTGTTCGGCGCCTTTCTCTTCGCGGCAACACTGGCCGTCCTGATACTCGGCACCATCACCTATTTCGGCAAATGGGGCTATCTCTGGCGCGAGTGGCTGACCAGCGTCGATCATAAGCGGATCGGCGTCATGTACATCATCGTGGGCGGCGTCATGCTGTTCCGCGGCTTCGCCGACGCCTTCATGATGCGCCTGCAGCAGGTCATGGCGGTCGGCCCACACTCGCCGGGCTATCTCGGCGCCGCCCACGGCTACCTGCCGCCCTACCACTACGACCAGATCTACGGCTCGCACGGCACGATCATGCTGATCCTCGCCGCCACCCCGATCCTCGCCGGCTTCATGAACTATCTCGTGCCGCTGCAGATCGGCGCGCGCGACATGGCGTTTCCCTACCTCAACTCGGTCGGTCTCTACATGACGGCGGTCGGCGCCGGGCTCGTCATGATCTCGCTCTTCGTGGGCGACTTCAGCCAGGCCGGCTGGGTCGGCCTCACGCCGCTGACCGAGATGTCCTACAGCCCCGACGTCGGCGTCGATTACTGGAGTTGGGCGCTGCAGATTTCGAGCATAGGAACCACCATTGGCGCCGTAAACATCATCGCCACCATCATCAAGATGCGCGCGCCTGGCATGACCTGGACGCGCCTGCCGATGTTCACCTGGACAGCGCTCACCACCAACGTCATCGGCCTGACCGCCTTCCCGGTGCTGGGCGTGGCCGTGGGCCTGCTGACGCTCGACCGCTACACCGGCACCCACTTCTACACCACCGGCCTCGGCGGCAACTTCATGCTCTACGCCGATCTGTTCTGGATCTGGGGTCACCCGGAGGTCTACTTCCTCGTCCTTCCCGCCTGGGGAATGATGTCCGAAATCATCCCCGCGTTTTCCGAAAAGCCGCTGTTCGGCTACGCGGTCATGGTCGCCGCCACCCTCAGCATCGGCGTGATCTCCTGGACCGTCTGGCTGCACCACTTCTTCACCATGGGCGCAGGCCCGATCGTCAACGTCTTCTACAGCATCACCACGATGCTGGTCTCGATCCCCACCGGCGTGAAAGTCTTCAACTGGGCCTTCACCATGTGGCGCGGGCGCCTGCACTTCACGACGCCGATGATGTGGGCGGTCTCGGCCATCTTCATGCAGCTCATCGGCGGCCTGACCGGCATGATGCTCGCCATCCCCGCCATCAACTACATGACCCACAACAGCCTGTTCGTCGTGGCCCATTTTCATTGCGTGGTCATGGTCACGCTGTTCGCCTCCCTGGGCGGCGTTTCCTTCTGGTTCCCAAAGGTGTTCGGCTTCAAGCTGCACGAGCCGAGCGGCAAGCTCGTCTTCTGGCTGATGATCGCCGGCACCTTCCTCGTCTTCAACGCGATGTTCGCGTTGGGCCTCAACGGCATGCCGCGCCGCATGTCCTACGTGCCGTATGACGGTTGGCGTCCGCTGATGATCGTGGCCGAGCTCGGCATCGTCTGCTACTGCGGCGCGATCGCGGCTTATTTCTACCAGGTGATCGTCAGCCTGCGCCGCCGCGACGAAACCAGCGTCGACGTCGACGGCTGGAATCTTGGCCGCAGCCTCGAGTGGCTGACCCACTCTCCGGTGCCCGCCTACAACTTCGCCGTCGTCCCGCACGTCAACTCGCGCGACGAAGTCTCCTGGCGCCGCGAGCGCGGCCTGCTCAACGTCCAACCCGATCGGTTCGAGGACATCGAGATCCCGCTCAACACGCCCGTCCCGCTGATGATCGGCGCCTGCACCGCCGCCTTCGGCTTCGCCATGGTCTGGCGCATCTGGTGGCTCTCCGGCCTGGCGCTGGCCGCCATCATCCTCATCATCTGCGTCCGTTCATTCGGCGGCGGCACCGGCTCTCGCATCACCGCCGATGAGATCCGCAACGCCGAGCGGGCGATCACCCGCCGGCCGCGCGTCCGCGCGTCCCCCGAAGGCGGAATACTTCCCGGCGGCGCGATCGCATTCGGCGAAGGAGGGCCCGCCGAATGAGCATGAACGTTCTCGAAACCGACGGCGTCGTCAAACTGTGGGACGACACCGCCCACGAGCACGACATGATGAGCACGCGCCTGCTCGGCTTCTGGCTCTACATGCTCGGCGACAGCCTGATCTTTGCAGCCCTGTTCGCCGCCTACGGCGTCATGGGCCTGCCTGGCAGCACCGCCGGCGGCCCCAACGCGCATGACGTGGCTCGCCCGGTCGAGGGCTACATCCAGACCGTTGTGCTCTTCACCAGCGTGCTGTTCTACGGTTTTGCCATGGTCGAGCTCAAGCACGTCCGCCCGCGCGGGCTGCTGTGCTGGCTCGCCGCCGCCTTCGCGCTCGGCGCGGTGTTCGTCGGTCTCGAATGGCGCGACCTCGCCCAGCTGGTGGCGCACGGGATCACGCCGCAGCGAAGCGGCTTTCTCTCCATCTTCTTCACGCTTATCGTGGTGCACGCCATCCACATCCTTGTGGGCCTGCTCTGGATGGTCGTGATGTTCACCCAGGTCGCGACCAAAGGCTTCACCCTCCCCGTCACCTACCGGCTGGCCAATCTCAAGATCTTCTGGCTTTACCAGACGCTGATCTGGACCTTCGTCTACACCTTCGTTTACTTGAAGGGATCGATCTGATGGATGTCGACAACGCCAAGCCCTGGGATCATCCCGAGGTAAAGCTTTCCAACAGTCTTCAATATGTCGCGGGCTACGTGATCTCGCTCTTCCTGCTCGGCATCTCGTTACTTCTGGTTCTCGATCATACTGAAAGCGAAGCGACCCTGCTCGCGACCGTCTCCTGCATCGCGTTCGTCACCATCATCGCCCAGCTCGTCCTGCTGTTCCATCTCGACTTCTCCGAGACCCAGCGCTGGAACACGCTCACCCTGATGATGAACGTCCCGCTGCTCATCCTCTCCGTGGGCCTCACGCTCTGGATGTTCAGCCACCTCTATCTGCGCGTGATGGCCCCCGCGATGATGCACTAGTAAAACGGGTTTGCGGCAAGGCCCTGGCCTGTTCCTAGAGACAACGTCAAAATTCCGCCCATGCCACGCAAACGGGACGCGCTCGCCCTCCTCGATCCAAAACGCCGCGCGAGGCTGGACGCCGCCATGAACAACCCCGATCACCGAACCGCCTTCGATGACATGACGACTGCCGACCTCATGCGCGCGGTCATCTACGGCCTCATCGAAGCCGGCGACCACCGCGCCGCCGGCTCGCTGATGAGCGATCTTGCCCAACTTGAAATCGCCCTGGCCGAACGCGACCGCACCCAAGCGCCCGGCAAGCCGGGCTGAGGCTGGCTTGCCGGCCGCCATCCGCACCGGCAATCTAAGTCCGTGACGACACCGAACCAGCATTCCTCCCTCAAGCAGCCCGCCCGCCTCTGGTTCGAGCAGTTGCGCGATGACCTCTGCGCAGCGTTCGAAAGTCTCGAGCGGGAGGCCGGCTCGTCCGCCGTCTTCGAGCGCCGACCCTGGACCCGGCCCACCGAGGACGGCGCCGATGGCGGCGGCGGCGTGATCTCCGTGCTTCGCGACGGCGCAGTCTTCGAGAAAGTCGGCGTCAACGTCTCCACCGTGGCCGGCGTCTTTTCGCCCGAGTTCGCCGCCAGCATCCCGGGTGCCGCCACCGATCCGACCTTCTGGGCCTCGGGCATCAGCCTCGTCGGCCATCCGCGCAACCCTTGGGCGCCGACCGCCCACATGAACCCGCGCCTGCTGATCACCACCCGCGGCTGGTTCGGCGGCGGCGGCGACATCACGCCGATGCTGATCGACACCCACGAAGCGGCCGAAGACGCGGCCCTGTTCCACACCAGCTTCCGGCAGGCCTGCGACGCTCACGACCCCGCCTACTACGAACGTTTTTCCCGCTGGTGCGACGAGTATTTCTTTCTCCCTCACCGCAACGAACGCCGCGGCCTGGGCGGCATCTTCTTCGACCATCACGACACCGGCGACGCGGAGGCCGACTTCGCCTTCACCCGGGACATCGGCAGCGCCTTCCTCGACGCCTATCCCGCCATCGTGCGGCGCCGCACCGGCGCGCCGTACTCGGACGCTGAACGCGAGACCCAGCTCATCCGGCGCGGCCGCTACGTCGAGTTCAATCTCCTGCACGACCGAGGCACCTTGTTCGGCCTGCGCACGGGCGGGAACATCGAAGCAATCCTGATGAGCTTGCCACCGCTCGCCTCCTGGCCCTAGCGTCGCCGCATGTCAGACGGCCGCAACCCGCCGCCGCACCGATCACCCGGCGCGCGCGCAACCATCACGCGCCGGCGATCGCTCGCGATCTGTGCAGCCGGCCTGCTCGCACGTCCGAACGTCGGACACGCCGAGGCGCCCCGCATGGCGAGCCTCCTCGTCGGCGGTTCGCCCAGCGGGACAGCGCGCCGGATCGCCTCGTTGCTGGCGCCACTGCTCGGCCCCGTTCTGCTCGGAACCATGTCGCGCGACGCCGATCAGCCCGGCGCCCACGTCTCGCTCACCACGGTCGCCGGACCAGACGGCGTCACCGCCGCGAACCAGTTCGAGACCAGCGCCAACCAGGATGGATCGACGGCGCTGATCATTCCGGGCACCGCGGCGCTGGCTTGGCTCGCGGGCGACCCGCGCGTGCACTTCGATGCCGGACTTTGGATCCCGGCGCTGGCCGCCACGGCGCCCGCCGTGCTGGGCGGACGCACGCCGAGCGAGCGGCTTCAAACCGGCTCAACGATCCGGCTCGCCGCCTCCTCACCCGCGGGTTGCGAACTGCCCGCCATCCTGGGTCTGGAACTGATCCAGCTGCGTGCCGAACCAATCTTCGACCTGCGGCTCGAGGCGGACAAGGATCGCGCCCTGCGCCAGGGCACCGTCGACGCACTCCTTCTCACGGGACCAGACGTTCCGGCCCGCCTGTTGCAGCTCGAAGCCCAAGGCTTTGTTCCTCTTTTTGCCCTTGACCGATCGGACGACGATGGCGGACGCGATCCCACCTTGCCGCATATCCAAACGCTGGACGAGATCGCGCAGCGTCTCTACAGCCGCAAGCTCCGAGGACCGCTCGTCCCCTCCTATCGCGCGAGCAGCGCTGCCTGCCAGCTCGACGCCGCCGTGGTGCTCCCGCAATTGGCGCCGGCGGGCACGGTCGCACGCTGGCGCGCCGCCTGCGGCCTCGCAAGCGCATCACCGCTCGTCCAGGCGGCCACCAGCGGGCGCTCGCTCCGGCCGCTGGCAGCACCGGAGTGCGTCACTGCCGTCGACAGCGTTTTGGCCGGCGAAACTGCATTGCTCGACCTGCACCGTTTCCTGGCCGATCGCTATGACTGGCATCCCGTGTGAAAGGGCTCGGCCCCTGACCCCGCCAAGGGCCGAGCCCCTGGCTTTAAACCTTTGCCTTCTCACCCGAGGCATATAGCTGCATGTAACGCTGCGTCGTCGGCACGATGTGCTTGCCGATAAACTCCGCCATCGACTGCTCCTCGGCCATCGATTCCCTGAGCGGCCCGATCGCCGCCGTGTCGCCCACCGCCTCGGCCATCGCGATCAGGCTCGTATACGACGCCAGCTCATGGTGCTCGAACGCAAAATTCGCAAACGTGTTCTTCAGGATCTCGTCAGACGCCGGCGCATGCAGGACTGCCGCGACGTTGCCCGCCACGCTCGTCACCGTGTTCTTGACCGATGAGGGTCCGATGCCGTGCCGATCCATGATCGACTCCAGC
>CAXUIA010000039.1:6994-9164 GCA_964250835.1 uncultured Acetobacteraceae bacterium
GGTGCGCTCCGGATCACGCGGGACGGAGCTGGCCCGGCTCGTCGCCCACCCACTCGCGCCACAGCAGGATCAGCGCCGCCATGATCGCCGGCCCTACGAACAAGCCCAGCAACCCCCAGGCCTCGATGCCGCCCAGAATCCCGAACAGCACCCACAGGAACGGCAGGCGCGTCGCCGAGCCGATCAGCGTCGGACGGATGAAATGATCGGCCGCAAACGTGACCAGCAATCCGAGCACCACCACGATGATCGCCGGCACCGTGTGCCCGAGCACCAGCAGCACGCCGCCCGCCAGCCAGAACGCGATGGCCGCCCCGAACGGGATCATCGACAGCACCGCCGTGATCAGCCCGAAGATCGTCGGATGCGGCACGCCCGCGAACACGTAGATGATGCCCAGCACCACGCCTTCGCCGAGCCCCACCAGCACCAGCCCGTCGACCGTCCCGTGCACGGACGCCACGATCTGCCGTCCCACCGTCTCGCCGGGTGGTCCGAACGCACGCTTGCTCGCCACCAGCAGCCGGTCGTTCAGCCGGCGCCCATCGCGGAACAGAAAGAACAACGTCAGCAACGTGAAGCCGAACAGCACCAGCCGGTGCAGCACCTCGGACGTAACATGCCCCCCCATGCTGACGGCACGGCCGTTGAACGCGCGTCCCAGCAACGCCGAGGCGTGCTGCGGATCGGCCAGGTTCTGCTGCCAAAGCGGCACCAGATGCGACGCAAACGGCATCGTTTTGACAAACGGCGGCACCGGCACGCCCGACCGCCGCGCCTGGTTCACCCAACCGACAATATCGCGCGCCTCATGCCCGAGCGGCACCGCCACCAGCGCCAGCGGCAGAATGAACACGAGTGCCACCAGCAGCGTAAAGGCGAGCGGCAGCCCCACATGCGCCGACTTCGGCCATCGCCGCACCGCGCGATCGTAGATCGGCCAGATCGCGATGGCGAAGATCACTGCCCAGACGATCGCCGGCAGGAACTCGCCAAGCGTGTAGACCCCGAGCACGACCAGCACGAGCGTCGCCACAATGCTGGCAGTCTTCTGCGCCCTGGTCATTGACGGCGGCGCGAGCTCGGTTCGGACATCCATCGAGAGAGTCTAGGCTCATGCACCAGACGGCGGAAGCCGTCCGTCGCTCGTCGCGTCAACGCCCGATCCAGTCCCGCACGAACTTCATCGCTTGTCTGCGTGTGCTGACGCCGCTACACGCGGTGCCGATTGGTGGAACGCGGCGGCTGGTTGCACGCTCGTTCGCGACCGCCGTGAGCCGAGATGCTCGGAATCCACGATCAAGATGGTGTTTCCATGCTGGTCACGGCTGCCATATGCACCCGCAACAGGTCGGCCTCACTCGCGAGAACTCTCCGGTCGTTCCAGCGTCTAAAACCTCCCGGCGAACCTTGGGAACTGCTGGTCGTCGACAACGGCAGCACTGACGGCACACAAAGCGTCATCGCCTCATTTGCGCAGCTCCTGCCGATACGGACAGTCATCGAGCCAACGCCGGGCGTCGCTAATGCCCGCAACGCCGCAATGACCTCCGCGCGGGGGGCCTACATGACCTGCACCGATGACGACGTGATCGTCGCACCCGACTGGCTCAGCGTGTATGCCGCGGCGTTCAAGCAATGGCCGAACGCGGCGCTGTTCGGCGGACGGATCATTCCGGTGCTGGAGGAGCCTGTCACGCCCTGGTTCCGGGAAGCGCTGCCGCATCTCGGGTTTCCCTTGGCGGCCCGCCACCTGGCTGACAGACCCATCAGGTTGAAGCCCGACGGTGACACCATCCCGTTCGGCGCGAACTACGCCGTCCGGACTTCGGTGCAACGGAGATTCCCTTTCGACCCGGAGCTGGGACCCGGCAAGCCATACTGGGGCGAAGAGACCAC
Source organism: uncultured Acetobacteraceae bacterium (assembly GCA_964250835.1). Taxonomy (GTDB): domain Bacteria; phylum Pseudomonadota; class Alphaproteobacteria; order Acetobacterales; family Acetobacteraceae; genus CAXTPV01. The sequence goes on from CAXUIA010000039.1 coordinate 8,894, forward strand.
CTGCTTCATGGCGATGCTGAAGGCGGGGCACGCAGGTTGGTGGCTGCCGGAGTGCACGGTTGAACACATGATAAGTCCGGATCGGCAAAGTAAGGATTACATCGTGCGATGGTTCCGGACGCTCGGCAGGACGGCTGCGTGGCGCGGCGAGTGTGGAGAAGGGCCGCGCCTGTTCGGCGCGCCACGTTGGCTCTGGCGCCGTCTGGCGGCCCGCACACTGGAATATCATCTCTCAAGGCTCCATGCCCCAATCGGCACGAGGGTCCTCAAG
>CAXUIA010000039.1:9174-13968 GCA_964250835.1 uncultured Acetobacteraceae bacterium
CCTACTTCAAATCAGCCGCCCACCCCCATCCGTCGCCACAGAGAATGACCGCCCCAGGCCGAACAACCGCAGGCGTAACAGATGGGAGCCCTGCAAACTGACAGCCCACTCCATGGATCGCGCTCCCAAGCTATTCGACCAGCGCGTGCCCGCTGCCGGTGAGCGGCTTGAGACTGTAGAGCGCGATCTCCTGCCTGGTGAGTGACCGGTGCAGGTCCTCCGACGTCGGCTCCAGCACGAGGTTAGGTCCGATCGCATACTGATTGATGTCGCTCGAGAGCGCATTGTAGAGATGGATCAGAGAACGCGGCTGGCCGTTATCCTGACCCACGAAACGCGTCCACGTGCCCGACCACGTCGTCAGGCCGTTCCCGCCGCCCAGCTCGTTTGCTCTCACGGTCGTCGAGATCTTGTAAGTCCCCGATGACGCGTGCGGCAAACCGTATAGCGTCAGCGTCACGATTTCGGGCACGGCCTCATCCGGGCCGGGCGGTTCACCTTCCCACGTGCCGATCTCCGGTGTGTTGCCCGGGCCCCTCACCTGCGCACAGGCGGCGAGCAGCAAGCCCAGGGACAATGCGGCGAGGCGCCTCATTTCGGCGGCACCGTCGGATGATCCCGCCGGGCCGGCACGTGCACGGCGCGCTTACCCGCCGGTCGCCGCTGCTCGCTGCTCCGAAACCCGAAAGTCCGTTGCGGCGGCGGGTCTGATACTCCCTCGCTTGACTGCATGCCGCTGGCCCCGCTGGTGATCTGGGCGAGCGCGCCACAGGCCGGCCAAGCAGCAAGCAGGGCTGCAACGGCCGCTCCACCGATCGATAATCTGACTCTGGACACAAAAAATCCCGCGATCATGCAGGGCAGATGTTCAATGAGTGGCCCGGCATCAATAGCCGGCCTATCACGACTGCTTGCCTTGGGGCGCCGTGGGGGCGCCCCCACGGTGGGGGGGGGGATCACCGGACGGGGGGGGAATAAATCGCCGGCCTATCACGACTGCTGGCGTGGCGGCGCCTTCCCGGCGCCGCAAGGTTGCGGATCAGAAGAACGTCACGTGGGTCTTGAAGCCGAGGAACGCTGCGTCGGGCAGGTTAGCCTGAGCATTCGGCCGGATGAGGTACTGGAAGTCCGGCGCGAACTCGACGCCGCGGAAGACGTGGATCTGATAGTCCAGTTCCAGCACCTCGTCGTAGGTCTGCACGCCGCTGGCGCCACCGGCCAGACCGCCGAAATTAGGATTGATGCCGAGCGATTCTTGCAGGGCCTGCGTCTTGCCCAGTTTCGACGAGATGTTCTGGTAGCTGTAGAGCAGCGCGATCGTGTCCTGCGGACGGGCGTGCCAGAAGTTTGTCGCCACCGCGCCGAGAAAGAACTGGTTGGCGCGTGTCGATGTCTGCTGGTCGTTGTTGTAGTAACCGGCAAGCACGACGACGCCGTCGTTGGCTCCTGGCCCTAGTCTGTAGACCATCTGGTCGGCGAGTATGTAACCGGAGGTCGAGCCGTGGCGCACCCGAGGCGGCAAACCGCTGAGAGCGTAGGGCGCGCCGTTGGCGTCGATATAGTCGTCGGTATGCTTGTTGTTGTCATAGATGAAGCCGACCTTGTAGTGGCCGGGCAGGTGGTCGGGACCGAAGCTCGGCTCCCAGCCGACTTCGACCGGGAACGCCTCACCATTGATGTAGTTGGTGTCGAAGTTGAAGTTGCTGCGGTCGCCCAGGGCGGTGCTGTACTCGTTGTCCTTGCCGAAATAGATGCCGGTCTGAACGTAGACCGAGGGAACCGGCCGGACGCGGACGTTGAACGCCAAAACGCCGTCCGGATAGGACGAGTGATAGATGTTGTCGGTGCTGGTTTTGGGGTTACCGCAAAGCGAGTTGTTCTGGAAATTACAGTAGAGCGGCGAGGCCATATAGTTGTCGTCGAGCGGGATCACGCCGAACTGGAAGTCGAATGCTCCGCCCGCCAGCGTCTCTTCGCCATACACCTGCACCAAGTGCGCCACGACGTTGCCGCCTGCGCCGTAGATTTCCTGAGTAGGGTTGAGGTTGTCGCCGATCAGTGTGCTGGCCGGATGGCCGCCGTAACGGCCGAGGATGATGCTGTGCGTCGAGAAACCGGTGATGCCGGCCAGCCGCTGCCAATCGATGTCGGTTTCGAAAGCAACCTGACCCGCTATGCTGGATCCACCACCCGTCGAATCAGACGCATTGGTGGGCGGCCCGCCGCCGCCGGTGATGTTGCCGGAGAACTCGTCGACCGTATCGAGAATGACGCCGATGCCGTGATCGGTCAGCGTCTGCCGGAAGCCGAACAGGTCGGGCAGCAGGGAGTCGCCGCCGGTCGGGATCGGCGGCACGGCGGACGTCGCGGTCGGAGATGGCGGCGTCGACACGCCCTGGCTCGACTGCAGGCCTGAAGCGCCGCTCTGCAACGCACCGCCCGAAGACGCGGCGCCGGACGGCGTCTGCGCCAGCGCCGGAGCGGCTAGGCCGGCCATCGCAAGGCCGAACAACGGAGCCGCCACAGTTCGCCGCGACAACCATCTGTCTGACATAGTCTTCCTCCGGTATTCTTATTCTGAACTCGTTCCCAAATCTCTGTAGAACGGAGGGGGATGAGCGTCCAGGCGGAGAAGCTCGTTCGTGTCATGGTCCTGTCTCGGTGCGGCAAAAGGATCACACCCCCTGCGACCCTCCCGCCATACCGGCGCGGCTAAACGGTTTCGCCCCGATCCATTCGGGTCAAAAAACGTTCCGCCTCGCTCTCAAGCGCCGCTCGCTTGGTGGGCGCCATGCGCGCCAGAGTGCGCATCGGCATCGCCATCCGTTGGTTCTGCGCCAGACGGCTCTCGTGACGCGACATGAAATCCCAATAGAGAAAATTGAACGGACAGGCGCCCTCTCCCGCCGAGCGCTTCACGTCGTAACGACAGCTCGTGCAGTAGTCGCTCATTCGATTGATGTAGGCGCCCGAAGCCGCATAGGGCTTGGAGCCCATCACGCCGCCATCCGCCCACAGCGCCATCCCGCGCGTGTTGGGCATTTCCACCCACTCATAAGCGTCCGCGTAGACGACGAGATACCACTCATCGACCTCGTCCGGGTCCAGTCCCGCCAGCAGCGCGAAATTGCCGGTGATCATCAGCCGCTGAATGTGGTGCGCATAGGCATGCTCGCGCGTCGCCGCGACCGCGTCCGACATGCAGCGCATGTGCGTCTCGCCCGACCAGTAGAACCACGGCAGCTTCCGGTGCGCCTCCAGCGCGTTCCGCCGCCCATATTCGGGCATGTGCAGCCAGTAGATCCCGCGCACATACTCGCGCCATCCAATGATCTGGCGCACAAAGCCTTCCACTGCCGCCAGCGGCGCCGCCCCTTCGCGCCACGCCCGCTCCGCCGCACGGCAGATCGCCAGCGGATCAAGCAGACCGAGGTTGAGCGAGGTCGAGATCAGCGCATGAAACAACGTCGGCGCACCCATCTTCATCGCGTCCTGCCAGTCGCCGAACGACGGCAGCCGGTGCGCGATGAAATCCTCGAGCGCCAGCGCCGCCTCGGCGCGCGTGACCGGCCAGGCGAACCCGTCGGTGCTCCCGAATTGATCGGGAAACGATCGGTCCACCAACGCGATCACCGCCTGTGTCGTCCCGTCGGGCGGAAATGCCGGCACCGGAGGCACCACGACACCGGCCGGCAGCCGCTTGCGATTCTCCGCGTCATAGTTCCACCGTCCGCCCGCCGGCTCGTCATCGTCGAGCAGCAAACCGGTGCGACGGCGCATGTCGCGGTAAAAGAACTCCATCCGCAACGACCGGCGCTGACCCGCCCAGTGCCGGAAGTCGGCGATCGAGCACAGGTAACGCGTGTCCGGCAGCACCTCGACCGGACAGCCGGCCGCCTCCTGCCATCCCTTGATGTCCTCGAGCACCCGCCACTCGCCCGGTTCGGTCACCACGATCCGTGACGGCGCGAGCTCGCCCGCGGCCCGCACCACCTCGCCGCGGAACGACTGCGTGTTCGCCGGATCGTCGAGCGTGACATAGCGGACCGACAGGCCGGCCGCGCGCAGAACGTCCGCAAAATGACGCATCGCGGACAGGATCAGCACTATCTTCTTCTTGTGATGCCGGACATAGGTACACTCGCGTGCGACCTCGACCAGTAAAACCGTATCCCCGGCATCCATCCCCGTCAGGGTCGGCAGCCGGAGGCTGAGCTGGTCGCCGAGCACGACCCGAAGAACGCCGTTTTTCATCGTCGCCACATGGGATCAATCCGGACGCTTGCCAGCACACAACCCGACCGCAAGTGTGCGCAACGACCCGCATGACCCGAGACAAGGAACTTGCCCCGTGCTCGACCGGCCCGCCAGCACGAACCGCGACGCTTTCTGGATGCCGTTCACGGCAAACCGCCAGTTCCGGCTCAAGCCACGCATGCTGGTTTCGGCGAGCGGCATGCATTACGGCACCGACGACGGCCGGGAGGTGCTTGATGCGGTCGCCGGGCTCTGGTGCGTGAACGCCGGCCACGGCCGCCACGAAATCGCCGACGCCGTACGCGACGCGATCGGCACGCTGGACTTCGCGCCCAATTTCAACATGGGCCACCCGCTCGCCTTCGAGGCCGCCGGCCGGCTCGCGGCCCTCATGCCGGGCGATCTCGACCACATCTTCTGGACCAACTCGGGCTCGGAAAGCATCGACACCGCGCTCAAGATCGCGCTCGCCTACCATCGCGTCCGCGGCGACGCCGCACGCACCCGTCTGATCGGCCGCGAGCGCGGCTATCACGG
>CAXUIA010000040.1:0-4492 GCA_964250835.1 uncultured Acetobacteraceae bacterium
GCCGTGGGAGCACGTCATCGCGGCGCTGCGCGAGCAGGCGCCCACGGTCTGGCGCGCGCTTCCAATCAGCCAGCAGCGCCGGCAGCTGCGGCATCTGCGTCCGTTCTGGGACGTGCATCGCTACCAGTGCGCACCGCAGATCGCGACGCTGCTGGCTGACGACCTGCAGGCCGGCCGGTTTACCGTGCGCGCCATGTCTCTGATCGGCGCAGAAGCAACCACCGACGGGATCACGCTTGCCGGGCGCGACACTGCACGGGTGCGGAGCGACTTCGTCATCAACTGCACCGGGCCGGGCCATTCCGGGCTGTTCCGCGCCTCGCCGATCCTGTCCGACATGTCTGCGGCCGGCCTCCTGCAGCCGGACGCGCTCGGGCTCGGGATCGCCACCACCGCGTCCAATCTCGCGTGCGGGGTCGATGGACATCCGATCGAGGGGCTCTACGTCGCCGGACCGCCGGCGCGCTCAGCGCATGGGGAGTTGATGGGGTTGCCGCAGGTCAGCCGCCAGCCGCGCGCGGTGGCAAGGGCGATCGCATCCAGCCTGTAAGACAATGGCGCCGCCCTTGACCCGCTGCGGCCGATTGGCCCAGGCCCCGTTTACCAGGCGGGTCCGGGGCGGCTCGCCCCGGCAGGGTTTGGGGCGGAGCCCCACCGCACTAAATGAGCGCTATGGAAACGGTCGCCCTCTACATCCACTGGCCGTTCTGCCTGGCAAAGTGCCCGTATTGCGACTTCAACAGTCACGTCCGCGAAGCGGTGCCGATGGAGCGGTTCGGGGCGGCGCTACTGCGCGAGCTTGTGTTCGAGGCGGAACGGTTAGGCCGGCGGCGGCTCGTGTCGATCTTCTTTGGCGGCGGGACCCCGAGCCTGATGCCGCCCGATCTGGTCGGGCGGCTGATCGGACGCGCGACGTCGCTGTTCGAGCCGTCGGCGGATCTCGAAATCACACTCGAGGCCAATCCAACGAGCGTCGAAGCGGGGCGGCTGCGCGCCTTCGCCGCGGCGGGCGTCAATCGTTGCTCCTTGGGCGTGCAGGCGCTGGAGGATGAGGCGCTGGCGCGTCTCGGACGTCATCACAGCGCGCGTGATGCAGTGATCGCGCTCGAGGTCGCGCGCGCTACGTTCCCGCGTGTGTCGTTCGATCTGATCTATGCGCGCCCTGGACAGAGTGTGAAGGCTTGGCGAGCGGAGGTCGGCCGGGCGCTGTCGCTGGCGTCCGACCATCTGTCGCTCTACCAGCTCACCATTGAGCCGGGGACACGCTACGAGGCGCTCGCACGTCGCGGCGACATCGTTCTGCCGGACGACGAGGTCGCCCACGCGCTCTATGTCGCGACGGGCGAGGAGGCGGCCCGGCAGGGGCTGGCGCCCTATGAAGTATCGAACTACGCGCGGCCGGGCTCGGAGAGCCGGCACAACCTCGCCTACTGGACGTATGCCGACTATGTGGGGATCGGGGCGGGGGCGCATGGCCGTGTTGGCCAGGATGGAGCCCTGTGGGCGACGCGCCGTTACCGAAGCCCGGAACGCTGGCTTGAGGCGGTGGAGAAAAACGGCCAGGGAGTTGAAGCGGCTGAGGTGGTCGGGCTGCGCGAGCGGGCGCGCGAGATGTTGCTGATGGGCTTGCGGTTGTCGTCGGGCGTGGACGCTGCGCGGTTTCAGGCAAGGGTCGGGATGGCGCTTGAAAACGCGCTCGATCCGGCGACGTTCGAGGCGTCCGTCGAGGAAAGTTACCTGACCTATGAGGCTGGGCGTTTGGTTGCAACCGAGGCGGGGCGACTTCGACTGGACGCGCTTCTGCCACGGCTTGTGCTGTAATGGCGAGGCTCTGCCTCTCACTCCGGCAGACGCTGCGCCTTTGCACGCCGTTTGGTTGTGCTGCGTCCGGGGCGGCCTGCCCGAGGGGCGCCCAGGTGCAGCGCCCCTGGCAAGTGCAGCCTTGGCGTTCGCGTCGATGGTCGCAACCGTCGTCCTGCAGGCCGGGTAAGGTGAAACCCATGATCATCGAGATCTTCGGTGAGCCCGGATCCAAGTGACGAGGCGGCCAGCGCCATCATGCATGTCGGGCTCGGGACCGCAGTAACTAAAACGGACGAAATCGCGTCCCCGCCGCGCGTCAAAGTCAAGCCCGGGAGTCGCGGCAACGCCGGCTTCGTTGAGGAGGCGAGTGCAGAAAGTTTCGCTGTCCATGCCGAGCGATGAAATGTCGGCATAGAGGTAGAACGCGCCCTCCGCCGGGGCCACGCGATCAAGGCCGGCCTCGGCGAAGCGGGCGAGCAGATCGAGGCGGGCGCGAGCATAGCGCTGGGCATGAAGTGACAGCTCGTTGTCGCAGTCGAATGCGGCGATCGCGGCAATCTGCGAGATGTGGGGTGCGCTGATGAACAGGTTCTGGGCGAGACGCTCGACCGTGCGGACCATATTCTCGGGCAGAACGAGCCAGCCGACACGCCAACCAGTCATGCACCAGTATTTCGAGAGACTGCTGACGACGATCGCGTCATCAAACTGAGCCGCCGTGCTCTCGACGTTGGCGTAAACGAGCCGGTGATAGATTTCGTCGCTGATCAGGCGTACGCCTCGGTCACGGCACCAGGCGGCCAGAGCTGCCAAATCGTCGGGGGTCAGCATGGTACCGGCGGGATTGCTCGGGCTGGCGACGAGAAGGGCGGCGGGCGGCGGGCCGGACGTGTCGAGCAAGTCAGGCGTGGGTTGGAAGCGTGTCTCGGGGCCGGCCTCGATCAAGCGCGGGCGGATACCGAGTGCGGTCAGCACGTTGACGTATGGGGGATAGCAGGGTGTGGCGAGTGCCACCTCGTCGCCGGTGTCGAGGCAGGCAAGAAAGGCGAGGGGGAAACCGCCCGACGCTCCGGTGGTCACCACGATCCGGCCGGGGGATACGTCCACGCCGTAGCTGGCGGCGTAATGCTGTGAGATGCGGGCGCGCAGTTCGGCGAGGCCCAGGGCTTCGGTGTAGCCGAGCGAGCCACCGTCGCGGAGTGCCGCTTCGGCGGCCTGCCTGGCGCCGAGCGGAGCGCCGGCGGCGGGCTGACCCACCTCCATGCGGATGATGCCGGGACTGTCCGGCGGCAGCAGGGCTGCACGTGCGTTTGCGCGCGCGATCACGTCCATCGCGCGGAAAGCGGGAACACTGGCGGCGGCGCGGCCGATCTTAGGCGGGGACACCAGCTCGTTACTGGCCGAGTGCCAGGCCGTCGCCGCGCGTGTCAGTGGCGCCGCCGCAGCTCTCGCTGTTGCCCGGCAGTCCATCAGGACATGAGATCACGTTAACCCGGCCTTCGTCGGTGACGGGCTTGACGATCGGCTTGCCTGTGCGAAGCGTATTGGCCATCGCTTCGGCCGTAGCGGCGGCGGCGTCGTTCTGGCCGGACGAGGCAACGACCGCGCGAAACGTGTCGGCGGCGCGATCAAACGCAATCGCGGCCGACAGCAGGGGCAGCGGACGATCGGCGGGCGAGGCGGCGAGCACGATGCCGGTATTGCCCGCAATACGGCCGGTTCCAAAAAGGTTGTCCATGGTGAGCGCGCAGGCGACCGCGCCGCCCCTCCGGTCGACAACCACGAAGGAGGTGGAGGCGGGCAGCGGCAGCAGCGTGGCGGGAGGCAGGTTGCCGTTCAGAATGTCGGCGGCGGTGGCACCAGTGCTCCGCGCGTTTGCGGCCGTGTTGATCGCTTCGGCCTCGGCAGCTGCAGTCGCGTCGGGATCGGCAAGCAGGAGTCGGAACGCGCGGGCGGCGGCGATGCCGCCGTCAGCCGGGAGAGGCAGGAAAGCCACGTCAAGACCGTCTCCGGCCGGGCGGTGGCGTCTCTTGCCAGTCTGATGAGCACTGTCCTCAATCACGATCGGGTTTTCGAGTTCGGCGTGGCCGTTCTCGATGTCGGCGAGCGTGACGCCGCCGCCCGCCGTCGCGGCCCCTTCGGCAAAGGCGCGCGCAACCGGGCCGCCCACCATAGCTCCCGGGCCGAGACTGCGGATCTGGTCGAGCACGAGGCCGAGATCAGACTCGATGAGTGTGTCGTTCTCGACAAGCAGCGAACCGTCCGGCGCAGTGAACAGCGCACGCGCCTGCGGATGGGCGAGCAATGGACCGCGGACCACGGAGAGATCATTGGCGAGCAGGCGCGAAATCGGGAAACCGTGGCGGGCCATGTTTTCGGCCGGCCCGACAAGCTCATTGAAGTGCACGCTGCCGAGGCGATCCTGAAGCGCGTAAAGGCCGCGGACCAGCATCGGCACGGCGGCCGGACGGTCGGCGCCGCCTGGTGACGCGGGCGCGAGCGGCAGGAACACCGAGGCGATCACAGCGCCGTCGTGCTCGGGCGAGAAGCCCAGACAGGCGCCGCCGCCGCCAAGCGAAGCGCGTGAAGGAAGCGAGACCGAGAGCGCCAAGCCGATTGCGGCGGCGGCGTGCCGCGGCGGGGGGGCCCGCGGGGGGGGATTTGGCGCGCCCCCCGGGGCGGGGGGCGG
>CAXUIA010000040.1:4502-5779 GCA_964250835.1 uncultured Acetobacteraceae bacterium
GCGCTGGAGTATTTGTCGACCGACGATGGCTGCCTGCGGCTCATCGGCTGCGACCCCGCCGATGAAGCCGGTCAGGTGCGTCTCAGCACCGGTCCCGCTGATGCCCAGCAAAAAGCCCTTGACCGAGGTGACGGTCCCGCAGGCGGCGAGGAGTCCGACGAGACAAGCGGCGAGCACCCGCGCCTTGATCCGAGGAGCCGCTGGCATGGTCAGGCGTTTGCTCCTTGATGGCGAACCGGTCTGGCAAGGCCGGACCCCATAGACGGATCAACCCAGCGCGGCAATAACCGGCTCGACCAGTCGGAAGAGTTCGCCATGCGTTTGGCCGCATCATTGGTTCTGGCGTTTACACTGCTGGCGGGGCCATCGGTCGCGGCGGACAATGGCTTCACGGCGTCCCAGCGTACTGAAATTGTCTCGATCGTGCGCGACGCGCTCAAGCGGGATCCGAGCATCCTGCGGGATGCCGTGGTGGCCTTGCAGGCGGATGAGGAGCGGCAGAAAGCAGCCAGCCAGGAAAACGCGCTTGGTGCGCATCGCGCGGAGCTGATCAACGGCGCAGGCGACGCCGTCGTCGGCGACCGTGAGGGCAACGTGACGCTGGTCGAGTTCTACGATCCGCGCTGCCCCTATTGCCGGCGGATGGTGCCGACGATCGATCAGGCTGTCGCGTCCGACCCGAGGCTCCGCGTGGTGTTCAAGGTCATCCCGATCCTCGGACCGCAAAGCTTGCTGGAGTCTCGCGCGATCGTGGCGGCCGGCCGTCAGGGTGGGTATGTGGCAATGCAGGAGGCGTTGATGCGTGAGACGACGCCGGCGACAGCCTCCTCAATCGCGGAGTTGGCGCGTGGGCTGCGGCTCGATCCGGCGCGGCTCGCGGTCGACATGGCGGATGCGTCAGTGTCGGCGCACCTTCAGACAAACGTGATGCTGGCAAAGGCGCTCGGGATAGACGGAACGCCGGCGATCATCGTGGGCGGGACGTTGTTTTCGGGAGCTATGAGCCTGGGTGACATGCAGAAGGCGGTGTCGGACGCCCGGGGTTGAGAAAGGCATAGGTCAGGGGTCTTCCCAAAAGCCGTCAGGGTCTGGGGCCGGCGGCCCCCGCGGGGCCAGGGCGGCGGCCGGGGTGCCTGTCGGCGGTCCGCCGAGCGCGCGCGGCGCGGGCGCGCTGGTGGACGCGGCGGTGCTCGTGCCGCTGATCCTGCGGCCGGACGGCGGGTGGGTGGGGTTGAAGCCCCCCCCCCCCCCCCGCGCCCAGCCCCCCGGGCCCGGGG
>CAXUIA010000040.1:5789-13893 GCA_964250835.1 uncultured Acetobacteraceae bacterium
CCTCCCAAAACCCCGCCGGGGTCGGGGCCCGGCGCCCCCCGCGGGGCCCGGGCGGAGCCCGGGGTTCATGTCTCAGGTCAGCAGAGCTCGCGCGGCGAGAGCGAGCTTCTGCCATTTGGGAAGGATGACGCGGGCTTCGGGGGCTCGCCATTCGCCTTGCCAGCCGCGCCGGATCAAACGCGTGAGAACAGCATGATAGGTGGCGCCCATTAGTCTTGCGGGGCGCATTGCGCGTCGGTCGCACTTGGCCATTGCGCTGCTGGCGGCTCTGAAGTGGCCAGCGGCCTCGCCCGCCATGCGGGCCGCGATAGACTGCAGGGCAGGGTGGTTCAGGGCCAGTTCCGGCTGGGGAGGCATGGCAGCTTCATCCAGCCACTCCCTGGGAAGATAGAGGCGGCCTCGAGCGGCGTCTTCGTCGAGGTCGCGCAGAATGTTGGTGAGCTGGAGCGCGCGGCCGAGATGGTGGGCGACGCGGTCGGCGTTGAACGATCCATCGCCGAAGGCGCGCACTGAAAGGCGACCAACCGCAGAGGCCACGCGGTCGCAGTAAAGGTCGAGTTCGGCGAGCGTCGGGGCGACGATGCAGGTCGAGGCGTCGGTGCGCATGCCATCGATGACGGCCTCGAAGTCGGGTTGGCGGAGCTGATAACGTCGGACGGCGGCGAGAAGAACGCGGGTCAGCGCGTCCTCGGCGCGGCCGGCATAGAGGTCGGCAATCCTGGTCTGCCAAGCATCCAGGTCGGCGAGGCGGTCGTTGAGCTTATTCGCCGACGGCGACGTCAGGGCGTCGGAGCCTCACGCGTGCGGCAAGTGGGTCTTCGCGGCGGAGCCGGCGCGCGAGGCGATGGGCGAGACCTACAATGAGTGCGGCCTCAACTCGCATGCGCCTGTCGCGGATGAGGGGTGGCAACCGTCTGGCTTCGGCGTTGAGCGCATCGACCCCGTCGAGCACGCGTGCGAACACGCGTGCAAGTGCTGGCGTCATGTTCGCAGTAAGGAGGACGTCGGGAGTGAGCCCTTCGGCGGCCAGGTGGTCGTCGGGGATGTAGCAGCGGTCGAGAGCGCGAAGGTCGTCGGCGCAGTCCTGCAGGTGGTTGAGGATTTGCAGGCTGGTGCAGAGCGCGTCGGAGGGCGGGATGGTGTCGTCGGACTCGCGGTGGAGCGCCATGAGGAAGCGGCCGACAGGGTTTGCGGAAAAGCGGCAGTAATCGAGCAGGGCGGTCCAGTCGGGCGTGCGAAGCGTCGTGGCATCGCGCCGGAAGGCGATGAGGAGGTCGGTCGCGAGCGACGCGGGCAGGCCGGTGGCGGCAAGGCTGGCGCGCAGCCTGACCGCGGAGGAGGAGTGCGCGGCGGGGTCCCCGCGAAGCGCGCGCTCCATGGCGTCGAGGCGGGCGATCTTTTCAGCGGGCTGGAGATCGGGGCTGTCGCTGACGTCGTCGGCGGCGCGCACGTAGTCGTAGTAGGCGTGGACGTGCGGGCGCAACGGGGGCGCGATCAGGCGGCCAACGGGGAAGTTTTCGTCACCCTTGTCCTTGCCGGAGCGGAGATCGGCATCGGGTGGCAAGGCGTCCATCACGTGGCGTCGCTGTAGGCGCGGCTCTTCCAGACGACGCCTCGGCCGCGATGATGGTCGATGGCCGAGCCGACGGTGGCCGCGAGATAAAACAGGGCGACGGCGGGCAACGCGAGCGTCCAAAGCGGCGAAAGACGGAAGCGGCGCAGCGTAGGGAGGAAGGACGCGAGCGACAAGGCGAGGGCGACGACGCCGGCAAGCCGGGCTGGGCCGTGTGCAACGAGCGTTTCGCCGAGCGGGACGAACCAGACGAGTGCCAGCGCGGCGACGGTAAGAAGAAGGAGCGCCGGCGAGAAGCGCAGTTGAACGTAGGCGGTGCGGGCAACCATGCGCCAGACGTCGACGGCGCCGGGGTAGGGACGGACGCTGCGGGCGTGGCGAGCGTGGCCGAGCCAGATGCAGCCGCCAGAACGCTTCACCGCGGTTGCGAGTGCGACGTCGTCGATGAGGGCGCCACGTATGGCCTCGATGCCACCAATGCGTTCGAGTGCGGTGCGGCGTATAAGGACGACACCCCCAGCCGCGGCAGCGGTGCGGCTTCGGTCATGGGCCACGCGTGCGAACGGGTAGAGCATCTGAAAGAAGTAGACGAACGCGGGAACGAGGGCGCGTTCGGCCAGGCTTTCACAGTGAAGCTCGACCATCTCCGAGACCTGGTCTCTCGCGGCGCAGCCGTTTACGAGCGTGCTGACATGGTTCACGTCGTGAATGACATCCGCGTCAGTGAGCAGAATGAGCGGGTCCAGGGGCGCCACTCGCAGCGGGGTCCATGGGCGGAGCCCCTGCTCCACGCCCTGGTGCAACGCCCACAGCTTTCCGCTCCAGCCCGGTGGGCGTGGTTGTCCGGCAACGACCGTCAGCCGCGGATCGTTGATGGCGCGGGCGATCTCGCCGGTGCCGTCGGTGCTGTTGTCGTCCACAAGCCAGATCGCGAGCGGGCCTTTGTAGTCCTGTGCGAGAAGAGAGCGGAGGCAGGCATCGATGCTCTCGGCCTCGTCCCGGGCGGGGATCACGATCACGATGGGCGGGCCGTCGACAGCGACGGCAGTGGTGAGGCTCGGTCCCGACTGCCAGAAGCGGCCGTGAGCGAGAACGAGATAGATCCAGGTGGCGAGCGCCAGGAGCGCGAGTGCCGTCATGCGGCGCGAGCTCGGGCGGGCAGCATATGTTCGGCCCGAAACCAGGCGATGGCGTCGGCGACGGCATCAGCGGCGGGGCGGGCGGTGTAGCCAAGCTGATCACGGGCCTTGGCGGAGGAGAAGAACATCTTCTTGCGCGACATGGCGAGCATTTCGCGGGTGACGCGCGGCTCGGTGTGGAAGGTCCGCGCGATCGCTTCGGATGCGACGGCGACCGGCCAGAGAAGCTGGCGTGGCAGTCGAGTGTAGGGGCCGCGAACGCCGGCGACGTTGGCAACGAGACGGAAAAGCTGCGCGAGGGTAAGGTCTTCGCCGCCGAGTATGTATTTCTCGCCCGGCGTGCCGCGTTCCATGGCGAGGAGGTGGCCGTGAGCGACATCGTCGACGTGGACTATGTTCAGACCGCTGTCGACATAGGCCGGCATCCGGCCCGCGGCCGCGTCGCGGATCATGACGCCGGTGGGGGTCGGCTTGACGTCGCGCGGTCCGACGGGGGTCGAAGGGTTCACGGTGACGACGTGGAAGTTGCGGTCGCGGGCGAGCTTCAGCACGGCTTGCTCGGCCCGGTATTTCGACTGTTTGTAGACGCCGATGATCTTGGACAGGTCGACGGGTGTTGCTTCGTCGGCAATCGTGCCGTCGTTGAACACGCCAAGGGCCGCGACCGAGCTGCAGTAGACGGCGCGTTCGACACCGGCTTCGTGGGCGGCGGTGAGCAGGGCCACGCTGCCATCGACGTTGGCGCGCAGCATGGCATCCGGGTCCGGAACCCACAGCCGGTAGTCGGCGGCAACGTGATAAAGCCGCACGCAACCGGCGACGGCGGCGCGCAGCGTTTCCGGGCGGGACAGATCGCCCTCGATGAGCTCAGCGTCGAGCCCGCGTAGGTTGCGCCGGTCGCTCCCGGGTCGGACGAGAAGTCGTAGCGGCTCGCCCCGGCGAGCGAGGGCGTGGGCGACGGCAGAGCCGACGAAGCCGGTGGCGCCGGTGACGAGCACGGGTTGAGACATAGTGGGTCTATAACCCTGGGGACGTGGATTGTTGTAGAGGCTGCAAATCATCGTTTGAGACGCCGTGCCGCATCTCCGGCGGTGATCGGAGCTTCGGCGGTCGCGTCATTCACGCCGCGCCGTTGATTGAGTAGGACCGGAAAAGAGGAGGCTGGGCGGTGATGCTGAACGCGCGACGCAACTTGCTTGGGCTGGCTCCTTACGTCGGCGGAGCGTCGCATCTGGAGGGCGTCAACCGGGTGGTGAAGCTCTCGTCGAACGAGGGCGCGTTCGGGCCGCCGCCCGGGGCGATGCGGGCACATACGGAGGCGGCACAACTGCTCCACCGTTATCCGGACGGGGCTAGCTTGGCGCTGCGGACGGCGATTGGGCGGCTGCACGGGATCGATCCTGACCGGATCGTGTGCGACACGGGTTCTGACCCGATCTTTTCGCTGCTGGCGCTGGCCTATGGCGGGCCGGGGACCGAGCTGCTGATGAGCGAGCATGGATTTTCGATCTACGCGACGGCTGCGGCCAAGGCGGGGGCCGTTGTAGTCCGAGCCCCGGAGCGGGCGCTGACAACAGATGTGGACGCGCTGCTGGCGCATGTGTCGCCAGCGACGCGGATCGTGATGATCGCCAATCCGAATAATCCGACGGGGACATGGATTGCATCGCGTGAGGTCGAACGGTTGCGGCATGGGCTGCCGCCGGACGTGCTGCTGGTGCTGGACGCGGCGTATGCGGAGTACGTCGACGATCCCGATTACGAGCCGGGGCTGCGGCTCGCGGGCGAGAGCGTCAACACGGTCATGACCCGCACGTTCAGCAAGGCCTATGGGCTGGGCGGTCTGCGTTTGGGCTGGGCGTATGGGCCAGCGCCGGTGATCGAACTGCTCAACCGGATACGCGAGCCGTTTGGGGTCAATATCGCGGTGCAGGCTGCGGGCCTCGCCGCACTTGCCGAGCCGGGCTGGATTGAGCTCGTGCGTGCCCACAACACGCGCGAGCGGGCGCGGCTGAGCGGGGCGCTGACTAGCCTTGGTCTGCACGTTTGGCCGAGTGCGGCGAATTTCGTGCTGGTGGATTTCGAAGATCCGGCGCGAGCCGTAGCGGCAGACGCGCATCTGCGCAAGCGCGGGCTGATCGTGCGCAACGTCGCCAGCTACGGGCTGCCATCTTGTCTGCGGATCACGGTAGGAACGACCGAGGAGGTCGACCTGGTGATCGAAGCGTTTGAGAGCTTCGAGAGATAGCGGCGTGGGTGACGTGCTGGTCGGAAAACTGGCGATCATCGGCGCCGGGCTGATCGGCGGGTCGCTGGCCCGCCGAGCGCGCGGGACGTTCGCGAGCGAGGTGGTGGTGTTCGATGGTGACCCAGAAGTTCGAGCGCGCGCGCGCGGCCTGGGCATCGGAGATCGGGTTGCGGACACGCTCGACGAAACGGTGCGTGGGGCCGAGATCGTGGTGCTGGCCGTGCCGGTGGGTGCGTTCGCGAGTGTGGCGAGGTCGGTTGGACCCTGCCTGCGCCCGGGCGTGATCGTCAGCGATGTGGGCTCGACGAAGCGATCAGTGGTGGTGGACGTGGCGCCGCACCTGCCAGCCGGAGTTCAGCTGGTGATGGCGCATCCCATGGCGGGAACGGAGTTCTCCGGGCCCGAAGCAAGCTTCGCGACGCTGTTTGAGGATCGATGGTGTCTCATTGTGCCCTCGGAGGAGGCGGAGGTCTGGGCGGTCGAGCGGATCGAGGCGATGTGGCGAGCCTGCGGGTCGATGACCGAGCGAATGACGCCCGACCATCATGACCGGGTGGTCGCGGCGATCAGCCATCTGCCGCATTTAATCGCGTTCACGATCTGCGGAACTGCCGAACGGCTGGCTGCCGAGACGGGTGAGGGCGTTCTGAACTTCGCGGCCTCTGCATTTCGGGATTTTACCCGGATCGCAGCGTCCGACCCGGTGATGTGGCGAGACGTGTTTCTCAACAACCGGGACGCGCTGCTCGAGATGCTCGACTGGTTCGAACGCGATGCGGCAGCGATGGCGCGGGCGATCCGGGCAGGTGATGGACGTTTCATCGCCGAGCGAGTGGAGCATGGGCGGGCAATCAGGCAACGGCTGATCGAAGAGGGCCAGGCTTAAAGCAGGGTCTTCAAGAAGTTTCTCCAAGTACCAGGCCTCGGAACTCTCCCGAACCAAGCTGAGGTCAGCAGCCCCAGACCCGCAGTTTAGCGGAGCGCCTTTGCCGATGGCCGCTTGGCTGGCACACACGACGCCGTCATGTTCCGTACTCTAGCTCTTGCCGCTCTTTTGATCGCGGCCAAGCTCGCGGCCTATGCTGCCGTGGTCGGGGGCGATCCCGCACCTGCGCTCTGCCGTTACGATTGCAGTTGGTATGACTCCATCGCCGCGCAGGGCTATGCCGCCACCGTGAACGTCGCACGCGGGCTGTCGCAGCACGCCTGGCCCTTCTTCCCGCTTTTACCAATTGTGCTGGCTCTCACCCGCCGGCTGTCCGGCCTTGACCTTCCTCACGCCGGCTGTCTGATCGCGAGCGCATGCACTGTCCTGCTCGCCGCCGTCGGCGTCCGCTACCGGGAACTGACGCGCACCGTCCAGCGCCGCTCGACCTGGCTGCTGCTGGTGGTGGCGATGCCCTTCGGCTTCTATTTCGCCACGTCCTATGCGGAGGCGCCTTACGCGCTCCTCTCGATCATCACCCTGCTGTATCTCGATCGAGAACGCTTGCTTGCCGCTTCCGTCTCCGCGTCGCTGCTCGGCGCTGCGCGCCCGACCGGCATCCTCCTCGCCCCCGCCATCATAATTGCCGGGCTTCGTCGAGCGGCCGGCGGTTCAGTCGCGCATCGAGCTGTCGCTCTCGCGCCGGCCTTCTTGGCCGTCACCGGACTACTCGCCTGGATGGCTTACTGCGCGTTGGAGACCGGTGATCCGCTCCGCTTCGCCCATGCGCAAGTCGACTGGGGGCGGCATTTCGCAAACCCTCTGCACGTGCTGCAGTCGGCCTTTCGGGGCGCCCTCAAGCGGCACCATGGCAGAGGACAGGGCTACCAAGCGCTCTGGGCGACCACCGGCCTAATCGCCGGCTTGCTTCTCTCTTTTCGCCGCCGCTGGGCGGAGGGGAGCTTTCTTGCCGCCACCGTCTTACTGGCACTGTCCTCCGGCACGCTCGGCAGCATGCCTCGCTTCGTGGGCGCCAACCCCGTGTTCTTGCTGTTTGTGGCCGATGGGCTCGACCGGCTTGGGCCACGCCTGCGCTATGGCGCGCTCGCCGCCAGCGCCGTGCTGCAACTCGTGTTGTTTCGGTTGTGGATGCAGAGCTGGCAGGGGCTGATATGAAGAGCTGGGCTCCGCCCAGACCCGCAAGGGGCCGGGCGGCCCCTTGACCCGGCGTTCGAAGTTGCTGCGGTTCAGGCGCTCTGGTTTGAACGACTTGCTTTCTGGATGGGCCAATAATTTGGATTTGCTGTTTAGCTAATAGTGCATCAGATCTTAACGCTCGTGGTGTCTATCGCTCAAGATTTTTGCTGTCTCTCGACCGATTGCCGCGAGTGACCAACAGGGCTCTGTTGTCGCTGCCGTCGATGGCCTGCTTCGGCTTCAGATTCGGCCGACTTTGGTTCCCAGCTAAAAGAGCACAATTGGTAGCATTGATGTGGCTCATCTCTGGCTGATCGCCGTGCACGGATGGACTGAGCAGATGCCTTTCTTTGGTAAGGTCCTCAAAGTGCCGTTCATCGACGAGCCAATGAATGTTAGCGCCCCGAGGATCGCCCGTCTGACCTGAAAGCGCCATGAGGCGAGGCACAAGGATCTGTGGCTTACCCCCCACGCGACGATAGATGGGTTCCAAGGGCCGCCGGCCCTTGGCGGGTCAAGGGCAGCGCCCTTGCCTCACGTGCTCGCGGGCCGTGCGCCGAGGATGGGCGCGAGCGGGTAGGTCAGGTCGGGCCGGTGCATCGTGTAGAAGTGGGCCTCGTCGATGCCGTTCGCCTGCAGGATGCGGACCTGTTCGGCGGCGACGACGGCGCCGAGGAGGCGTCGGGTTTCCTCCTCCTCGTCAAGGCCCTCAAACAGCGCGGTCATCCAGGGCGGTATCGTGGCGCCGCAGCTTTCGCAGAACCGTCGAGCCTTGGCGAGATTGGCGATCGGCAAGATGCCGGGGACGACGGGGGCAGTGATGCCGGCGGCAAGGCACCGGTCGAGGAACCGCAAGAACGTCTCGGTGTCGAAGAAGAGCTGGGTGATGGCGCGGGTGGCGCCGGCATCGAGCTTGCGCTTGAGATTGTCGAGGTCGGCTTCGGGGCTGGCGGCGTCGGGGTGGGTCTCGGGATATGCGCCAACGGAGATCGCGAAATCGGCGCCGCGTTTAAGGCCGGCAG
>CAXUIA010000041.1:0-464 GCA_964250835.1 uncultured Acetobacteraceae bacterium
CACCGCCCTCTCCGACGCCTGCCAAGATCAATCCGGCGGAAAAGCTCTCGCAGCAGCGGCTCGCCGAAGCCGCGTCCAACATCAAGCGCGCGATCGCCTCTGATCCGCAGATTGGCGAGGGCGCCCGCCAAGTCGCCATCGACGTTACGCCCGACGAGCTGCGGATCCAGATCTTCGATGCCGAAGGCAAGCCCATGTTCAATCCGGGTTCGACCATTCCCAACGCGCGTGCGGCACGGATCCTGGCCGAGGTGGCCCCGGTGCTTGAACATCTGGGCGAGCCCATCTCGATCGTCGGCCACACCGATGCAGCCCCCTGCACCGGTCGATGCCGGTCCAATTGGGATTTGTCCGCCGCGCGCGCTGACGCCACGCGGGCGGCCCTGGTCGCAAGCGGCCTGAGTGACGGACGCATTGCGGGCGTCGCCGGCCTGGCTGACCATGACCTGCTGCTCCCCTCGCAC
>CAXUIA010000041.1:474-2941 GCA_964250835.1 uncultured Acetobacteraceae bacterium
AATCGCCGCTTCGTCCTGATCCTGCATCGTCGCGCGCCGGGCATCATCGGAGAGCCATCCGCGCGATGAACGCCGTCCGGCATCGACCTTCAAGCCTGCCCTGGGGGCTGCCCTCATGCTGATCGTAGGCGGCCTGGGCTTCCTGATCGCCTGCGTTTTCGGCAGCTTCCTCGCCTCAGGCGGAGCGATCGGGCCGCTCATCTCGGCGATGCCGTTCGAGATGCTGAGCATCGGAGGGTCGGCGACCGGCGCCTTCCTGATGGCCAACTCGATGCACGATGTGAAGCACACGCTCGGCGGCTTCATGAAGGCGATCAAGGGTTCGCGCTTCAAGGAGGCCGACTACATCGAGCTGCTGAAGGTCCTGTTCCAGCTCGTCCGGCTCGCCAGCAGCAGGGGTCCGGTTGCCGTCGAGCCGCATATCGAGGCGCCGGATCAAAGCCCTATATTCACTTCGGCGCCCAAGGTGCTCGCCAACCATCACGCGACCGGCCTGATCTGCGACTACATGCGCATGGTCGGCATGAACGCGGACGATCCCCACCAAATTGAAGACACGATGGCGCGCGAGCTCAAGAAGAGCCTGAACGAGGAGCTCCATCCGTCGCACGCCCTGCAGACGATGTCAGACGGCCTGCCCGCCCTTGGGATCGTGGCCGCCGTGCTCGGCGTCATCAAAACCATGGGCCACATCAACGAAAGCCCCGCCGTGCTCGGCGAGATGATTGGCGGCGCTCTCGTCGGCACATTCCTCGGAGTGCTTCTCTCCTACGGCGTGATCGGGCCGATCGCGTCCAGGCTGGGCGGCGTGGTCCAGGAGGAAGCAAAATACTATGAAATGATCCGCGCCGTCCTGGTCGCGCATCTGCACGGCAACGCTCCGCAGGTGAGCGTCGAAAGCGGGCGCAAAGTGGTGCCCACCCAGCACATGCCGAGCTTCGCCGAGCTTGAGAAGGTGCTGCAGGCGACCAGTCCCGTCTAGGCTCAGCGCATGGGCGCACCGCAACGGCGCTGCCCTCCTCCCGCGGGTCTGGGGCGGCTCACCCCGGCGCGTTCAGCGTGTCACGCCGAAGGCTAACGCACGACGCCCCTGGTTTTCGTCGCACGGCCTGATCGTGGATGCCGGCGATCGTTGCCGCGACGGCGCCGATGGCGAGCCGCTCATCGAAAGTCCGCCGCCCCGCCGAGCCGAGCCGCTGGCGAAGCAGCGCATCGTCCGCCAGCCGTGACAACGCGTCGGCCAGCGCGCCGGCATCACCGGCCGGCACCAGCAGCGCGTTTTCACCATCATGCAGGAACTCCGCATTGGACCCGACCGGCGTGGCGATCACCGGCACGCCATTCGCGAGCGCCTCGATGATGGAGAGAGGCATGCCTTCGTGATGCGACGGCAGTACGAAGATGTCGGCGCTGGCGAGGAGCGACGCCGCACCGGCCCTGTCGAGCCAGCCCGGCAGGTCGATACGCCCGTCCAAACCCAGCGATGCGGCCTGTTGTTGGAACCGGCCGACCTCGCCGTCGCCCGCGAGCGTCGCCCGCCAGTTGTGCGGACGCATTGCGGGACTGGCGAGCGCTTCGAGCAGCTCCGGCACGCCCTTCCGCGTTCCGAGCCGACCGAGAAAAGCAATGCGCAAAGGCCCGTTGGCGGGGACCGATCGGGTCACGCCAAGGGGAGGCGCCGGAACGCCGTTCGGAACCACCGCGACCAGTTCCGGTGCGACACCCACCTCGCCGACCAGGAAATCCCGCCAAAACGCACCGAGCACCAGGACCCGCGTTGATCGTTGCAACGTCGTGCGCAGAAAGGACTGCATCGAAGGTCGCTGCCGCCGGTAGAACTCGTGCAGGTCGGCGCCGTGCATATGCATGACCACGGGCACACCCGCGGACTGTGCCGCGCGGCAGAGCAGGCATTTGCGAACGGCGCTCCCGCGTGTCGACATGTTGGCGTGCACCAGCACCAGCCGTCCGGTCCCTCGCAGAAGAGCAAGCCGAGCGCAGGCGCCGGCGAAGGCCGCGACGCCGGCCAGGCGACCGCCGCTGCCGCGCGTGTCGATCAGCGCGCGGCGGTAATCATCAGGCGGTGCTGCACGCCATGCGTCGAGCAGGTAGGCAGTGAGCTGCCCAATACCGCCTGCGGCATGGGTCAGGCCTCCCCCAGTCAGGATCGCGATCGTCGGTTTGTTGCGCACGGCTCACGAGATTTCATTGCAGACCCGCAATAGCATCGGTGCTAGGAAGGAGCCAGGGGCCAATGACATCGAAGGAACTTAACGATGGGCGTGAGCGCATTTTCCAGCTTCGACGAACTCCACAATCCAGTCCGGACGAACGTCCGCCTCCGGCGTCGCGCACCCGCGGTCGACGCCAGCGGCAAAGTGGCGACCGCCGCCGAGGGCGTCGCGGTGATGGCGGCGCTGCAGCCGCTGATCGAACGGCAGGGCACGTTGATCGTGCATCTGGTGGG
>CAXUIA010000041.1:2951-6135 GCA_964250835.1 uncultured Acetobacteraceae bacterium
GCCGAACGCGGTGGCGGCACCACGCGCGTCATGGAGGCGGGCGCACGCGCGGCGGCGCGCCACGACTGGTGCCGGGTGCTCACCATCGACGCCTCGCATTTGGGCGGCGGCCGGCCTGCGCCGTCCGGTTGCGGTTTGGTCAGCCTCCATGCCTCGGGCGAGATTCCGGCGTTGAGCGGCAACGATCTGTCCGCCATGCCGCTCACCGGTGCGGGTGCCGGCGTGCCGCGTTTGTCTGAGATCCGCGCGCTCTACACTGCACTGCGCGAGCGACTCAATTTGGTGCTCGTCGACTGCCCGCCGGTCGGAACCGCTCCCGACACGGCGATCCTTTCATCGCTTGCCGATCGGACGATCCTGGTCGTGCGCGCCGAACGGAGCCGGTCCGCCACGATCACAGAAGCCAAGCGATTGCTCAGCCAAGCCGGCGTGGCGCAGCTCGGTCTCGTCCTGAACGGCGCGCGCACGCGCATCCCGTCGATGCTCGACCGGCTGCTCTAACGGCGATCGCGCGCGACCGTTTGCCTCTATGACGGCGCGCTCCAACCCAAGCCCTCGTGTGGGGTGGCCGCAACGATCCTCGAACGCGCGTAGTCGCGCTGCTGCAGCCCAAGTGCCACCGTGCTGAACGAGATCAGAGCGGTCGACATGTCGAGCTGAAGATAGACCGGCTCAGCGTGCCCCTTGAACACCACCAGGATCATCCACGACAGCGTCCACCACGCCTCCGCCGAGTCACGCGCCAGCCCGCGCGCCACCAGCAGCAACAGATTGCCCACCAGCAGCCCGTAGAGCAGCAGGCCCATAGCACCCGTCTCGATCAGCAGCTCAAGCAAACCGTTATGCGCGTGCGGCGCTTGCCATTGCACCACGGCCCAGATTTCCTGGACCTCACGCTCCTGCGGCAGCCAGAAGCCCTGAAAGCCATGACCAAGGAGCGGCCGGGCGGCGATCGCGCGCTCAGCCATCTCCCAGATCTGCTCGCGACCGGTCAGCCCCGGATCCTTGCCAAGTGCGCGATAGACGTCATCGCCCATTCCGACCAGCACGAAGGCGATCGCTGCCAACACGAACGCGGCCGCCCATAGCGGCACCAGTTTCGAGCGCGCCGCGCGGAACCAGGCCGACCAGCCCCAGAACCCGATCAGGACGAAGCAGGCGAGCAGCTCAGTCGTCGACCGCGTCAATATTATGGACAGAATGATGACAGGGACGCCCAGGACGAAACCGAAGCCGACCCGGCGATCCGCGTAAAGCCGGTAGCCCAGATACGCCAGCGCCAGCTGGAACGCCCAGGCGGTCACATTCTTCTGCGAGAATACGCCGCGAAGCGCGCCCTCGTAGCTGCCGATATCCTGCCCGATGCTGGGCGCGGCCACAAACAGCACGAGCGACGCCGAGATCATGATCCAGCTCGCGATGTTCAATTGCCTGATTGTGCCGCGCGTTCCTGCGACCGCGACCGCATAGTGGCCGAAGACGAAATACGCGAGCAGAAGGACCGACCGGCGCAGGGTCGTTCCTGCGCTGCACGACCAGAGGGTCGAGAGCAGGCAGAACGACCAAATCGGCCATTGTAGCAACCCGGCGCGAAGTGTCGCGCGCACGCGGTCGGCATTGACTGCCGCACCGCCCAGCATGACCACGAGCACGAAGATCTGCAGCATGTTGGCCCATGGATCGGCGACCCCTGGGTCGAGCGACTGCTCGGCGCCAGCGAACCGTCCGAGCGGCAGAAATCCTTGCGACAACACGCACACCGACACCGTCATGGCGGTCGCCGCCATGATCCCAAGACTCGGCTCAACGCCCGGTTTGCGCATCCGGAACACTCCTTCGACGGTGTCGAGGTAACGCATATCGTTGCGTTTGCCTATCAAACAGCGTACAGACCTCCCGCTGCAACGAAGCCGGGACGGCAGGATGAACGTCGTATCGATCAGGACCGGCCGCGCCATTGACGAGCAGCCCGCCTCCAAGCGCGTGCTGCTGATCACCAAGCATCCGTTTGTGCCGATCCATGACGGCACCTCCGCCATCATCTCGCTCTGGTATGACTGCCTGCGCGGCATGGGTCTCGAGATCGACGTGCTCTCGTTTGATTACGTTGTCACCCGCTGGAGCCGCGAGGGATGCGCCAAGCTTGCGCGTGACGGAGTTCGCCTGCACCTCGCCGCCGCTTATGGCGGACGCGGCGCCAGCCTCCGGCGCATGGCCACGATAGCTTTCACCATGCTGTTCGGGCATCGTTTCGCCCCGGAGTGGATGCGGACCGACCCCGCCGCGCGCGACAAGCTCGATCACGTCCTGGCCAACCCCTACGATGTGATCGTCATCCACGGCGTGGACGCGATCTATCTTGCCGGCGCCGAGCGGCTGCGTGCGCATCCGGCACCGAAGCTGGTCGACATCCACGACCACGTGCCGCTCCGGATCGTGGCGCTGCAGCGAACGCTGCTCAGAATGCTCCGATGGCGTGGGCTCGCCGCGCGACATCACATGTCGCGCTCGGACGTTGTGCAGACGGCAGGCTGGCCGGCGCTTGCTCGCCTCACCCGCGCGGAATGCCGCCTCGCTCAGGTTTGCGACCGCGTGCTCTGCAGCGCGCCGGACGAGCTCGACATGCTGAGCGCCGGCGGAGTGGCCGACGAGCGCCTGGTATCAATCCGCTGGCCGATCGCGCGCCCGGGCCGGACCGAACAGAAATCAGCACGCCGGCATGCTTTCGGTTTTATCGGCTCGAGCGCGCTGTTCAACGTCGAGGGCCTGCTCTTCTTTTGTCGTGACGTCTGGCCACTGATCCGAAGCGTGCGTCCTGACGCAACGCTGCTGGTGGCCGGGCGGTCCGGCGAAGCATGCGAGCGTCTGCCAGAGCGCCAACGTCGGGGGGTCGTGATCGCCGGCTGGATGGATGACATCGGCAGCTTCTATCGCAGCGTCGATGTCGTCGTGGTGCCGCTCCTGTCCGGGACCGGCGTGAGCGTCAAGACGATGGAGGCGGCCGCTCGCGGCGCCGCAATCGTGAGCACGCAAGCCGGCCTGCGTGGCCTTGCGCTGCGCGATGGGGTCGAAGTCCGGCGCGCCGACACGCCGGCGGAGTTCGCGGCAGCTGCCCTTTCACTGCTGGACGATCCTGCGGCGGCCGCGCGCCTCGGCGCCGCGGCCGCCGACGCCCGGGCCGCCG
>CAXUIA010000041.1:6145-13445 GCA_964250835.1 uncultured Acetobacteraceae bacterium
GGGTGTTTGGGGGTCCGGTCCTTTTTCCGTGGTGCCTCCCGGGGGGGGGGCGGGGCGGGGGGGGGCGGGGGCCCCCGAAGCCATGGCCGCCTCACATGATCCGGCGGTGTTTCGCCGCACCATCGAAGATCTGATCGGCGTCGTCATCGACAACCCGACGAAAGCGCGCGTCTCGGGGCTGACCGGTTAGGCATGAGGGACGCGCAGGCGCGGCGCGGCGCGACGCCTGCGCTCGGTCGCTGGTTTGCCAAAAAGGCAGCCCGGCGGCTTGTGGCCGGGCTGCCTCGCACAGGACGCGGCGGCCCAAATCTCCGAGTGCTCACTTACCATCGCTTTGCCGCGCGCTCGCGTGACCCTTTCGCCGTGGCGCCCGAACTCTTCGACGCCCAGATGGCTCGACTGGCCGCGAGCGGCCGCGCGGTCGATCTGCCCCGGCTGCTCGCCTTTGTGGGCGGCGATCCGGACGCGGTCCCTGATCACGCGATCCTGGTGACGATTGATGATGGTGCGCTGAGCACGCTGACAGTGGCGGCGCCAATCCTCGCCCGGCATCGCGTTCCCGCTGTCGCCTTCGTCAGCGCCGGCAGGCTTGGCGAGCCCGCGGATGACGGGCCCGAGCGCTTTCTCGATCGCCATGAGGTCGCGTCGTTGCCGGATTACGGGATCGAGATTGGATCCCATGCCGTCGATCATGTCTCGCTGGGCGGGCTTGACCGGCACCGCCTTCAACGCGCACTCGGCGGTTCAAAGGTGATCCTGGAGGATCTGACCGGCCGCGAAATCACCGCATTTGCCTATCCGTTTGGAACCAGGCTCGATTTCGACGATTGCTCCAGGCGGGAGGCTGCCCTCGCAGGCTACCGCGTTTGCTTCACCTCACAGCACGGCGCGGTCGGTCGAGGGTCCGATCCGCTCCTTCTGCCTCGCATTAAGATCGAGGGCGGAGATCCGATGATCGTCTTTGACCGCGCGTTAGTGGGCGGACTGGACGCATGGATACTGATCGACCGCGCGCTGAGCGGATGGCAGGCGACAGAGCGCGGCAGGCTTCAACCGAAGGCGAGATAGAGCAGCGCTCCCCAGACCGGCAGCGACATGGTCAGCGCAATCGCAACGCCACGTGATAACTGCGCATCAACGCTCGTCCGGGCACGTATTCGTTGCAGAGGCTGCATTGATCGTTCAGACCCAAGCTGATCCTGCTGCGCACCCATGCTTTGTTCCCGTCAGCGGTCATAGCAATCATCATTACGCACTCAGAGTAGCCCGCCGTAAAGTCATTTCGGCGCGAGCGGATTGAGCTTACTTGGCGCCACGGTTGGCCGAGGTGACAAGGCTGCTTGCCGCCGGCAGCGTGGCCGAACGCGTCGCGAGCGGTGGTGCGGAGCCCAACGCGGGGGACGCAGGCATCAGACCGAAGTTTCCGGCCGAAGGCGAAATGAACAGCGGGTTGGCCAGGATGTCATGCGAACCCGGCACCGGCGGCGGCATTAGAGCACCGGCGGCGTTCCACAGCACGTTGTAGTCCTCGGTCACAGTCGTCGCGTTGTTGTTGCTGCTCGTGATGACCGTTCTGGCGGGCGAGTCGAGGATGTTGTCGATGATCTTCACGTCAGCTCCGCTGTCGGAGAAGATCTGACCCTCCGTGGGCGTGGCTATCAGATCGTTCCCGTAGGCGGTGTTGTTGAGAATATCGACATGTTGGCTCGAATAGGCGTGAATCCCGGAGCCGCCATTCTCGAAACTCACATTGTAGGCAATGAGAGTTCGTCCGCCATAACGGACATTGTTGCCTTGTGTTCCCAAATTGTCATCGATGATAATGCCGTTCCCATCCGACACCGCCTGGAAGTTGCGGCATGCGCAAGGCACCAGCTCACTGTTGTTGAACGTCGTGTTGTGAAGGATCTGGATCTTGTAACCGGATGTCTTATCGACGTCGTGCGGCTCATAGACACTTATCGCACTATCACCGTAGGGCGACCAGTTCGACGTGTTGTAGACAGTGTTGTTCAAGATGTAGATGTAGTCGGCGTATTCCACCCCGATGCCGCCGCCGGGCACGTCATGGACGACCATGTTCTCGATCGTGATGTGATTTGGTGTTGCATTGTTTGGCGGCAGGAGAACATCAATCCCGTCGCCGTTGGTCAGCGGGTTCATGAGGTTCCGAGCCTGCGCAAGACCGTAGCTCTTGGAAATGCTGGCCGCGTTGCCGACAACCTCGAAGCCGTTCAGCACGATGTAATTAGCCATCACCGCTATCGCCGCCCAGGCGTTCGTGTATCGCAGAACCGGATGCTGGCCAGGATACGCCTGGTAGGTGATCGGCGCCGCCGCGGTCCCGGAACGATCTATCAGCAGTATGTCGCTCCCAGGCGCGGGATTGGTGTAGGTGCCGTTCATCACCATGACCGTATCGCCGGGGTTGGTTAGTCCTTCGGCATACTGGATGGTGGCAAGTGGTGCCTTGACACTCGTGCCAGGGCCAAAATTTACACCCGTCGCCGCGCTTACATACAGCGTTTTGGTAAACGCGTGTGCGGGGGCAAGACATGCCGCCGCAGATAGGAGCAGACCGCCGCGGGTTGGACGCATCGAACGCACTCTCTTCCGTCTCGACCAGCCAAATCGCCGGTGGAGAAAGAATGCATCCAGCTACTGAACATTGCGTTAATCGTGAGACAAGCCCGCAACGATCACGCCGACGTGAAAGCTCGCCCTAGCCCGTCTCGCGCATCCTGCTGGATCTGTTCCAGGTGCGCGGAGCCCACAAAACTCTCTGCGTAAATCTTGTAGACGTTCTCCGTTCCCGACGGTCGCGCCGCATACCATCCATTCGCGCTGGAGACCTTGATACCTCCGATCTTTTCCCCGTTGCCGGATGCGGTGTTGACGGTCTCCACAACAGGGTCGTCCGCCAGCGTCGCCGCACCGAGCTGCTCGGCGGTCATGCTCTTCAGGATCGACTTCTGCTTTGCGTTTGCGGGCGCGTCCACGCGCGCATAGCAGGGCGAACCGAGCTCCTTCGTCAGCCCCTGATAGATTTCACCGGGATCGCGACCGGTGCGCGCCGTCATCTCGGCCGCGAGTAGCCCCATCACCAGCCCGTCCTTGTCGGTCGTCCAGACCGCACCGTCGCGACGCAGGAACGTCGCCCCTGCACTCTCCTCGCCCACAAAACCGAGCGAACCATCGAGCAAACCGTCGACGAACCACTTGAACCCCACCGGAACTTCATACAGACGCCGTCCGAGCCGAGACACTACGCGGTCGATCATGCTGCTGCTCACGATCGTCTTACCCACGCCGACCTCGGGGCCCCAATCGGGCCGGTGGCCAAACAGATAATCGATCGATGCTGCGAGGAAATGGTTAGGAGGCAGCAGGCCCGCCGAGCGGCAGACGATCCCGTGCCGGTCCGCATCGGTGTCGTTGGCAAATGCAACGTCAAAGCGGTCGCGCATCGCAATCAGGTCTGCCATCGCCTCTGGCGACGAGCAATCCATGCGTATCTTCCCGTCCCAGTCCCGCGGCATGAACCGGAACGTCGGATCGACCGCGTGATTGACGACTGTCAGATCGAGGCCATGCCGTTCGGCCACGCGCGGCCAGTAATCGATCGCCGCTCCACCAAGCGGATCAATCCCGATCCGGATCCCCGAGCGCCGGATGACCTCAAGATCCAGTATCCCCGGCAGGTCGTCGACATACGGCCCGATATAATCGTAAGGGTGGACCAGCGGCGCGGCGCGCGCACGATCGATCGTTACGCGCTTGACCCCATCCAGATCCTCGTCGAGGAACTCGTTGGCCGTCCGCTCGATCCAGCCGGTGACCTCGGACGATGCCGGCCCGCCATTGGGCGGGTTGTATTTGAAGCCGCCATCCTCCGGCGGGTTGTGCGATGGCGTAATCACCACCCCGTCGGCCAGCCCCGACGACCGGTCGCGATTGTGTGTCAGGATGGCGTGCGAAACCGCGGGCGTCGGCGTGTAGCCGTGTTGCTCGTCGATCATCACCGTCACGCCGTTGGCGACGAAGACCTCGAGCGCGCTCACCATCGCGGGCTCGGACAGCGCATGCGTGTCGATGCCGAGGAACAGCGGCCCACTGATGCCTTCGCGCCTGCGATGGTAGCAAATGGCCTGGCTGATCGCGAGAATGTGCCGCTCGTTGAATGAGTTGTGCAGCGACGTCCCGCGGTGGCCGGACGTTCCGAACGACACCCGCTGCGCCGGATCGGACGGATCAGGACGTTCGGTAAAGTAGGCGGTGATCAGCCGCGGCAGATTGACGAGGTCATGGTTGGAAATCACCGCGTCCACGTTCGTCTCCCACGTCGTCTCGTCCGCGGACCATACGGAGGAGGCAGCCACACGCGCAACGGTGCTCAGCCCAGTCGGCGCGCCTCCAGCTCGCAAGCCAGCAAGAACTCCAACGCTTCGAGCTTGCTCAACGCGTGGGCTACGTCCCGCCCCCAGACATACACGCCGTGGCCACGCAGCAGATACCCGATCCAGTCCGGCTGCAGCCGCTCGTCGAGCAGCCGGACCAGCCGCTCCATGTCCTGATCGTTGTCCAACACCGCGAGCCGGACCGTGACGTCGTGCGTCAAGCATCCCTCGAACGCTTTGATCATCTCATAGCCCGAGAAATCGATGCCCTGCGTCACGCGGCGTGACAGCACCGTCGCCGCGATGGAATGACCGTGCAGCACCGCGCCCACGTGCGGAAAACTCGCGTAGAGCTGGCAGTGCAACGGCGTCTCGGCACTCGGCACATCGCCCGGCAAGACCGCTCGACCCTCGGACGTCACGCGGATGATGTCGTCCCGCGTCAACGCACCCTTTCGACGGCCGCTTCGCGTGATCGCGACCGTCCCGTCGCCAAGCCGGGCGCTCAGATTGCCGCTGACCGACGGCACCCAGCCGCACTGGTCCATCCGCCGCGCCGCGTCGATGATGTCCGACCAGGGCTCGGCCGCCGACCCGCCGGGGCCATCACCCACAGACCCCACTAGGCGGGTCCGGGGGTGCCACCCCCGGCGGGGTTCAGGGGCAGCGCCCCTGACCTACTTGCTTTCCTTGATGACCGCATCCGCAGCCGCCCGATCGAGCTGACGCGCTTCCTGAAGGATGAACTCGCCCTCTTCCTTGTCGCCATGCTTGATCTCGTCCAGGCCCTCACGCGCGAGATTCTGCGCTTCCTCGCTCCGCTCCGGCAATGCTGGCTCACCATCCGACATCTTGCATCTCCATTCGAGTTGGTCTGTTCATTCAACAGGCTTCACCGCCGACGGTTGCCTGCGGCGCCGGTAGCGGCATGATCGATCAACAGACAGAGAGCGGGGACGAGAGTTTTGGCCAAAATCAGGGTGGCGGTCGTGGGCGTCGGCAACTGTGCCTCCGCACTGATCCAGGGGGTAGAGTTCTACCGCGAGACGCGCACCAACGAGCCGGTTCCGGGTCTGATGCACCTCACGCTCGGCGGCTACCACGTGGGCGACATCGAGGTCTGCGCCGCCTTCGACGTCTCCGACACCAAGGTCGGCCGCGACGTCGCGCACGCAATCCTCTCGGAACCCAACAACACCAAGATATTCGCCGACGTGCCGGCGAGCGGCGTGGTCGTGCAGCGCGGTCCGACGATGGACGGCATCGGCCGCTACCTTCGCGACGTCGTCATCGAGTCGCCCACCGAGCCGGTCGACGTCGCGCGCGCGCTGCGTGACGCACGCGCCGACATCGTCGTCTCGTACCTCCCGGTCGGTTCCGAAGATGCGTCGCGCTGGTATGCCGAGCAGGCGCTCGAGGCGGGCTGCGGCTACGTCAACTGCATCCCGGTCTTCCTGGCTTCCGACCCGCACTGGCGCGGCCGCTTCGAGGATCGCGGGCTGCCGATCGTGGGCGACGACATCAAGAGCCAGGTCGGCGCGACCATCATCCATCGCGTTCTCGCCAACCTGTTTCGCGAGCGTGGCGTGCGCCTCGATCACACCTACCAGCTCAATTTCGGCGGCAACACCGATTTTCAGAACATGCTGGAACGAGACCGCCTCGAGTCAAAGAAGATCTCCAAGACCCGAGCGGTCACCAGCCAGTTGGGGTCGCAGCTCGACGCGGCCGACGTCCATGTCGGTCCCAGCGACCATGTGCCGTGGCTGACCGACCGCAAATGGGCCTATATCCGGCTGGAGGGCACGACGTTCGGCAACGTGCCGCTCAATTGCGAACTCAAGCTTGAAGTGTGGGACTCGCCCAATTCGGCCGGCGTCGTCATCGATGCGATCCGCTGCGCCAAGCTCGCCATGGACCGCGGCATCGGCGGCGCGCTGAACGGCCCTTCAAGCTACTTCATGAAAAGCCCGCCGATCCAGGTCACCGACGAAGAGGCGCGGGTCCACGTCGAGGAGTTCATCGCGGGCGGGCCCGCCCATCTTTGACAAATAGATAGTCCTTCCCGTCCCAGATCCGGAACGGCCGTTCCCCGCACACTTTCATCACCAAACCGTGTCTCTCGGACCACGCACGCGCAATCTTGTGGTCATCCCCTGCGTAGGCCAGATTGAGCACCAGCAGCGCGCCGCCCGAACGCAGCGCGTCCGCAGATTGCTCAACCTGCCGATCGGCGACACCAGCCTGCACCAGATAGGGCATGCTGTCGACGAACAGCACCAGGTCCACGCTCTCAGGCAGTACCGGCAGCGCCTCACCGTCCGTGCGCAGGAAGCGCACGTTCGGGAACACCGCCCGCCGACGCGCCTCGTCGACCATGGCGTCCGCGACATCAATCCCCACGACCGAGCCCACGAACGGCGCGATCGCCGCGGCCACTCGGCCGATCCCGCACCCGACATCGAGCACGTCCGTCTCGGCTCCGATCAGCGCGCTGGCCCGCAGCCACGCGACGAGCTCATCTGTCGCGCGCCCCAGCAGTCCGGCATCCCCGAGGCAATAGGCCGCGACGCTCGCCTCCGGCGCACACCGCACCGCGCGCTCGAAGGACTGCCTGATCATCTCGACCGAGCTCTGCGCATGATCGACCCCGCTGTCGCGCAGCATCGCGCACAGCGCCTCGATACCCGCGCGATGCCGGCGCAGCAGCATGGCCAGTTCCGATCCTGCCGGCACCTGCGCCGCGATCTCTGCCGGCGTCAGGCCCGAGAACGCCATACGTGCAAGCACGATTTCGGGCGACACGACGTGCGTCACCGCCTCGTCAACCGGCGCACGGCATTAAACCGGTCGACGGCGCCCCAAGCGTATTTGTAGCTCTCGCCTCCGCGCAGGAAATGCAG
>CAXUIA010000042.1:0-5342 GCA_964250835.1 uncultured Acetobacteraceae bacterium
GAGGGGACGGCGGCACGGCCTTCGGCGCCGCTTTCGAGCAGGACATCCACCTCGATCGTGGGATTGCCGCGGCTGTCCAGGATTTCGCGGGCGAGGATCTCGGCGATGGCGGTCATGGGCTCACTCCGGCGGCGTCGGCGCAGTCAAACCACGGCGGTTGCAGTTCGTGAAGAGGCGCATCGTCTGAAAGAACCGTGCTTTGCCCCGAACCCTGCTGGAGCCAGCGGCTCCAGACCCGCAATCAACGCGTTGCGCGCAGCGAGGCGGCGAAGCTTGCGCAGACGATGATAAAGGCGATCGTGCCTAACACACTTGCGATTGGAGCAAAGGCGTCGTTGACCAGGGTGAGGGCGTCCTGCCGGCCGGTGGCGCCGATGATGGCGGCGAGTGCGACCCCGACCAGGCTTTCGCCGACGATAAGCCCGGATGCGATCAGGAGGCCGCGCCGTTCGGTGGCCGGATCGGCTCGGGTCGCTCGGCTGGTGAGCCAGGACAGCACGGCTCCGATCACGAGCGTGGCGCTGACCGTAGCCGGAAGGTAGATGCCGATGCCGGTTGCGAGCACGGGCAGGCGGAGCGTGCGGGTGCGCCGGCGCAGCGTGAGGTCAACAAGGATCAGGACGACGCCCAGAGCCAGGCCGATCGAAATCATCGTCCAGTCGAGCGAGTGACCGAGGATGCCGTTGGCGATGGCGGACATCAGCGTGGCCTGAGGGGCGGCGAGCGCCTTGACGGGATCCATGCCGGGGCGTGGCAGGGCGCCGGTGAAACCGTACGCCTTATAGAGCAGGTCGAGGACGGGCGGGATGACGACGGCGCCGACCAGGGTGCCGGCGACCAGCGCCCATTGCTGGCTTGATGGTGTGGCGCCGACCAGGCGGCCGGTTTTGAGGTCCTGGAGGTTGTCGTTCGAGATGGTGGCGCTCGCCAGCACGGCCGTGGTGATGAAGAGAGCGAGCGGGATGGCGATCGAACTGGCGCCGGCCGGCATGGCGAGAAGGGCGAGCGAGGAGAGGCTGACGGCCACGACCGCGATGCCCGAGATCGGACTCGCGGACGAGCCGACGATACCGGCCATGTAGCCGCAGGCGGCGGCCACGAGGAAGCCGAAGATGGCGGCGAACAGGGTGCCGAACAGGGCGAGGCCGATCGCGCCGGCGCCCAGGAAGTGGATAAAGATCAGGAGGAGGACCGCCACGGCCAGCGCGGTCAGGGCGAGGATGGTGCGGCCATCGAGGTCGCGTTCCAGGCGGTCGGCGTCGCCCGCGAGCGGGACGCGCATGGCGGCGAACGTGGCGCTGAGGCCGCGGCCGATGGCGGGTGCCAGGGTCGCGAGCGTCCAGACGGCGGCGACCGCGATGGTGCCGGCGCCGATGAAGCGGACCTGGTGCGACCAGATGGTGAGTGCCAAGGCGCCGTCGGCGACGCCCGCGGGATGCGGGGTGATCGCGGTCAGGAGGGGAACGGCGACGAGCCAGGAGGTGACAAAGCCCACAAGGATGGCGGCTCCGGCGGCAATGCCCATCAGGTAGCCGGCGCCGATAAGAGCAAGCGAGAAGCCGGTTGAGAGGCGGAACAGGGCGTGGCCGGCGGCGAACGTGCCGGTGACGTTGTCGGAGAGCACGCCGAAGCCGGCGCTTGCCAGATTGAAGGCGCCGGAGATGATGCCGCCGACCGTGAGCGCGCGGGCGCCATCGCTCGCGGTCGCGCCGCCGAGCCGGAGGATTTCGGCGGCCGCCACTCCTTCCGGAAACGGCAGCGCGCTCTCTACAACGAGCGCGCGACGCAGCGGAATGGTGAACATCACGCCGAGGACGCCGCCGGCGGCGCAGATGCCGGCGGTTTCGATGAACGGGAACCCGTGCCAGTGGCCGACCATAACGAGGCCAGGGATGACGAAGATGATCGACGAGAGGGTTCCGGCGGCCGACGCCTGAGTCTGGACGGCGTTGTTTTCGAGAATGCTGGCGTTCCCCGCGATACGCAGCAGAGCCATCGAGATCACGGCGGCGGGGATGGAGGAGGCGAAGGTCAACCCGACCTTCAGACCGAGATAGACGTTGGCTGCAGTGAAGACAACGGTAAGGAGGGCGCCGACGACGAGGCCGCGCACGGTCAGTTCACGGGTGGGCATAAGGGGCGGCTCCGCGAATTTGGCGTAGAAACGGTTACAGTAGTGCCGGCGGATGGGCGAGCGTGGTTGGCTCCGGGGTGGTGAGCGAGTGGACGCCGCACTCGGTGAGAAAACCGGCGATGGCGTCATAGACCGACGGCGGTCGGGTGGGATCGCGGGCGTCGCCGCGCGGCACGAAGATGATGGTGCCGTAACGAGCCCTGGTGAGCAGGACGCGGTAGGTGTTGAGCGCATTGTCGATCTTCTCGGGGCGGGCGGCGGTCTGCCACGATTTGCCGGCAAAACGGCGGACAACCCAGCCCCGCGGACCACGGATCAAGTCGCCGTCCCAGGCGAGGCCGACGTGATCGAGTTCCAGACCTTGGATCGAGAACTGCGTTGCAACCGTTTCAAGAGCGTCGGACGCCCGGACGTCGCGGTCGCGCAGCCAGCTGTCGAGGAACCAGCGGGCGACTGGAGCGGGTTCCATGTGCGGACGCTCCGCGCCGAGGCCTTCGGCGCGCAGGCGTTTGGCGCCGGCGCTAGCAACGAGGCCGGCGCGCTGCCCATCGAGCGTCGCAGCACGCAGCCCGGCGCGAAGCTGCCGGAGGTCGCGGGTGAGGTGAAAGGGCAGTTTGGGATCGGCGATGCGGCGGGCCTCGGCGCTGTCACCGCGGAGCACGGCGTCGACCCAAGCGGGCGTTTCCTGATGGCGGATCGAGCGGACTGCGACCGTTAGGTGCAGGTCGGGCTGGACCGTAAGTGTGGCCAGGGAGGGCAGGCGGGAGCGCGGGCTTGGGTCGGCGAGCGTGGTAGGAGCGGCAGCGACGCGCCAGTGAGGCCGCTCGCGAAGTGCTGCACCCCATTCGGCCAGGCCGCCTTCGCCGTCGTGGATCTCCTGGCCTTGACCGACGAGGGCAACGATGGCGGCGAAGCCCGTATGGCACGACATGATGTCGAGGAGGTGTGCGGCTTCGGAGCGGTCGAGGCGAACCCGGCGGTCGCGTGTCTTTGCAATTGCCTGAGCGCCGGTCCAGCAGCGTTGGGCTTCGTCGATGACGACAACACGCTCCGGAGGTGCTGCGCGGCGCTCGACATAGTCGTCGCGAAAGCGTGTAAGCTCCTGGATGAAGCCTTCCATACGCTGCTTGGCGGCATCGCGGCGAAGACCGCCACCGACGGCGTCACGAACGAGTGCCTCGCGGAGAACGTGAACCAGGGTGGGATTACCGGTCAGGAAGGCTGTGCTTTGGCTGCGGTCCGTGTCGTCGCGGGCGAAGGTGATGGCGAGGCCGCAGAGCGTCTTGCCAGCGCCTGGGACGCCGGTGACGAAGATCACGATCTTGTTGTCTGCGGTGCGAGCTTCGGTGAGTAGGCGGGTGATAGTGCTTGTGGTCGCGGTCAGGTTGGTGGCGTCCGCGCGCGCGTTGGCGATGTCGGCCACGTCGTGGCGGGCGAACAGATGGCAAGCGGCGTCAATGATGCCGGGAACGGGGCGGTAGGGTGCGTGCGGCCAGGTGGCGGGATCGATCGGGCGTGTGGTCGTGGGAAGGGCTGATTGCAGTAGGCGCAGCAGCGGGCCGAGTGTTTGCGCCGATGCGTCGAGTACGGCGCTGGCGCCGCCGATGAGAAGTGGAACCGAAGGTTTCGGGTTGGCGGCGTGGGTCGCGACGAGGATGGGGATGATCGGGTGATTGCGTGACGCGATGTGGAAGTCTTGAAGGTCGATCGCATAATCCTCGACCTGGCGGCGGGCGGCATTGTCGAAGGTGCCGGCGCCCACTTTGAACTCGAGGACGAGGATGCCGCGCGGGCAGACGAGGACGGCGTCTGCGCGGGTGCCGAGGCGGACGATGCCGAACTCGAGGATCACCTGCCAGTCGGTTGGGTCGGGGAGGTCGCTGAGGGCCGTTCGGAGAATTGCGATCGAGACGTCCCAGGCCCGGAGCTGAGTGAGTTCGTTGGTGCGCAAGCGGGTGGCTGCTTCAAAGGCGAGACGGTCGCGGATGGTGTCTGGGTCGCTCTTTTGGAAGTCGCTGACCGGGCCAGACCACCAGCCTGGCATCAGGCGGATCTGGGGGCGCTGCCCCCAGCGGGGCACAGGGGCAGAGCGCCCGTGTGCTTAAGTCCCAATGGTGATCTCAATTAGGTTCGCGTCGCCGCTTGCAATACCAGCCTCAATAGCGGGAGCGATGTCGGACGCGCGATCGACGCGTTTGGCGGGAACGCCGAAGCCGCGCGCGAGAGCCACGTAGTCGATCGGTGGGGTGTCGATCTGCATGGCGATGAAGCAATTGCTGCGCGCGGAGAGGTAGTGCGATTGGCCGCGCATGAAGTTCTTCAGCACGTTGTACTCGCGGTTGTTCATGACGACGAAGGTGACGGGCAGTTGCTCGTGTGCGGCGGTCCAGAGCGCTTGCGGGGAGTAGAGGGCGGCGCCGTCGCCCACGAGGCAGACGACGGGCTCGCGGTCGAGGCCGAGCGAAGTGCCGATCGCGGCCGGCATCGCCCAGCCGAGCGCGCCGCCGCGCAGCGCTGCGTAGCGGCCTGGCGTATGGCTGCTGAGGAAGCCGCGGACGAACTGCATGGTGGCGATCGCTTCGTCGACGATGGCGGTGCTTGGGCCGATCGCTCGGACGGCCTCGCGGGCGGCGATGATGGGGGCGATCGGGTTGGTGCCGGTGGCAGCGTCGGCGTGAGTGGCGAGCGCCTGGTCGCGGGCGGCGCGGCTGGCGGAGGCTCGCGCGACGCTGGCGCCGGGCGCGCGCATTGCGGCGTTCATGGCCCAGTTGGGCGCGCAAGTGGGGCGCGAGCGCCTGGAGCGAGGCCTTGATGTCGCCCACGACGGAAAGGCGGGTTGGATAGGTGCGGCCGAGGTCTCGGACATCGGACGAGAGCTGGAAGACGTCGCAGTGGGCGGGAACGGCGGAGCCCTCGCTGTAGAGGATGGTGATGAGCGACTTGCCGCCGAGTGCGAAGACAGCGTTAAACTCAGCGAGCCGCTCGGCGATGGCGCGCGCGGTGGTGGGGAGATTGCCGGACCACAGCGGATGGGCGGTTGGGAAGGGAATTCGCGCCGGCCAGGACGAGCCGAAAACGGGGGCGGCGAGGAGCTCGGCGAGCTGGACGACCTCGGCGGCGGCATCGCTGGGGTGGATCTCGTCGCCGGCGCCGATGGCGAGGCTGCCTTCGGGAACGGAGGCAAGGATTTCGGCCAGTTCGGGGAGTG
>CAXUIA010000042.1:5352-6487 GCA_964250835.1 uncultured Acetobacteraceae bacterium
ATTGCCGCCTTATGCTTTCTACTGGTTTGCGCTGACAACGGAGCGCGCGGTGACGCTGGCGGTGCTGAGCTGGTCCATCACGTCCATCGGCAGCGAGAGGAAGACGGGGCCGCTCGGAGCGGCGCGAGCGTCCTGAAAGGCGCGTCGGACAAGGATCGGGAGCTGGTCGGCGTGGGTCACCTCGTGCGCCCATTTGACGACGGGGGCCGCGATGCTGACGAGGTCGCCGGCGAGCAGCGGGTCGGTCAGCGTGTGGCGGCTGTCCTGCTGGCCGGCGGTGACAACGAGCGGGGTCTGCGAGACCTGGGCGTTGATGAGGTTGCCCATGCCGTGGCCGAGGCCGCCGGCGGTGTGCAGGTTGAGGAAGCCGGGACGGCGGGCGGCCTGGGCGTAGCCGTCGGCCATGGCGACGGCGGACGCTTCCTGCAGCGCCAGGACATAGGAGATATCGGGCGTGTTGGTCAGCGCGTCCATCAGCGGCAGCTCGGTGGTGCCGGGATTGCCGAAGATGTAGCGCACGCCCTCGTCACGCAGGATGTCGAGGAGGATGGCGGCGCCGCGCCGGGCGGCGGGGCCGGTGGTGGTCAAGAGTGGCATGACGGCTCCGGGTTGCTGACGGTCAGGATAGACAGGGTTGCACCTCGTAGAAATACGCAGAGCGATGATCTTGAGACGTCATGACTATGTCGTATTGATGTTGTAGAGCACGGGACGCTTTACTTTGGAACGCCCAATTAGGCAAATACGAGGACAAGAGGTCCTCTTAGTTGCTTCCTGCTATTTTGAGGAACATCATGTATGCACAAAAGCGGGATGAGGGCGGCCATTGCCGCTGCGACCGTTGCATGGCCGCTTACGGTCTCGGCGACGACATTCTATGTCAGTAGCGCGGGGTCGAACGCGAACTTAGGAACCAGCATTTCGTCACCGTTGGGAACTATACAATATGCCGCCGGGTTGACCCATCCGGGCGACACGGTGCTGATCATGGACGGCACGTATACCAACAGCGCACCGGGCGATAACGTATTGCTGGTGAGCCGGTCGGGAACACAAACGGCGCCAATCGTCTATGCGGCGTATCCGGGTCAGCGACCGGTGCTGGCGTTCACCAGTTCCTGGGCTGCAATCAAGG
>CAXUIA010000042.1:6497-12799 GCA_964250835.1 uncultured Acetobacteraceae bacterium
TTTCGAGATTGCGGGCAATGCTGAGAACATGCCGGTCTTGTACGCGCTGACGCATATGCGCGATCTCAACGATCCCGTGATGAATGGCGGCGGGATCAGCATCGGTCCAAATCTGGACGGCACGACGACGCATCATGTCACGGTCGAGAACATGTTGATCCACGATGTTCCAGGTGACGGAATCGCTGTCGAGTATTCCGATTACGTCACGATTGAGAACAACGTCGTTCACAACACGTCGAATTGGTCGCCCTATGGCGACAGCGGGATCAGCTTGCTTTGGATGAGCGATATCGATGGTTCGACAAGCGTGAAAAGCCTCGTGCTGAACAACGTCGTGTTCGACAACGCCGAATATGTTGCATGCGTCTGCCGGGATTACGCGTCGATCTCGGACGGGAATGGCATCATCATCGATGACAACATCCACGCGGAGGATGGTGGCGTGCCCTACGGCGGGCGAACCGTGGCGGCATTTAACGTCAGCTATGACAATGGAGGATCGGGCCTGCAAGCGTTCAGCAGCCAGCATGTCGATCTCGTCGACAACACGGCCTACAACAACGATCTTACCGGCTCGAGCGATGGTGGTCAGATTTATGCAGAGGATGGATCGGACGTAAACATCGTCAACGACATCCTGGTGGCGCCGGCGGGAAAGTTGGTGACCAGCTCGGTTGGAAACACGAGTAGCGTGGTCAAGACCTCCAATATCCTATGGAACATCGGCGGTGCCGTCCTGACCTCATCCGTGCACGGGCCGAACGATATATTTGCCGACCCGCTCCTGCGAGATCCGCAAAGAGGTGACATGTCGCTGCTGACTGGATCGCCGGCACTGGGTTCGGCCGAGCCTGTTGCGCTGATCAACGAGAGCGTGGCCGGCGCAGCGGTGCTGCCGGCCTGGGCCAATCGTGGCGCTAAGTAGTGGTGTCGAGGAGCACAGCCTTTCGCGGGGTCGAGGGCAGAGCCCCTCGGCGTCAGGTGGAGGAAGCGAGGAGGGCCATGGCGTGATCACGGATCTGCTCGGCCTCCGCGCGCGGCAGGACACCCGGGCGCGAGATCAGGCAGAACCGGAGGCGGCCGGCGGCGGTGAGCGACATGACGGGGGACGCCGCCGACCAGGGCAGCGAGGCGAGCTGTGCCAGCGCTTCGGCGTCCTGCGACGGAGTGGACAGATCGACTTCGCCAAGATGCGACAGCGCCAGGTCGTTACCTGGCCGGCCGCTCAGCGCCTGATCGACAAGGCCGTCGACGTGGCTGGCAAGCCGCTCGATGAGCCGGGCCATGCGGTCGGGACGCGTGCGGACATAAGTGCGCAGAAGCTTGGACGCGAGGTGCCGGGCCTGCGGCCAGAAGTCGGGCTCGCCGCGCGGTAGGGAAAGTGCCACATGGCCGGGCGTGGGGAAAAGCATGTTGGCCGAACGGACGGCGAAGAACGGTCTCAGATCGATTGGGCTGGCCAGGCGGTTTAGCGCCGTCTGTGGGCGAGCGACAGTTATAGCGCGCAGGAAGGCGGTGGCCAGTGCCGCGTAGGGGGTTACGCGTTCGACCTGGGCGCGTGCGGTCAGCGACGCCGACGCCACGGCGTCCATCTCCCAGTGCAGGACATAGCTCGCTTCCTTGGCGGGCGAAGAACGGGCGCGCCACTTCCTGGCCCACAGTATCGGGCGCAAGACGGTGGCGAGCGCGTGTTCGGAGAGCCGGACGGCGCGCGAGACGGGACCGAAGAGCTCATTGAGGGTGTGAAACTCGGCGGGTGGCGCCGGGTCGTGTTCGGGCCGTGCGATCCGGCCGAGGAGCTCGCGCATGAGGATCGCGACCGACCTGCCATCGCAGATCACGTGGTCGACGACAAGGATCAGCTCGCTAAAGGCGTTACCGCGTCGCCAGACTAGGCGTGCGAGCGGACCCGTGGCGCGCGGCAGCGGTCGGTCCAACTGCTGGCACATCGTGTCGAACCAGTCGTCACCCGTTTGGGGCCGAACGTCGATTGGAACGGGAGGCGCGGGATCGAGGAGTACGAAGTGGTCGCGGGCGGCCTCACGCACGATGGCGGAGCGGAGTGCCGGATGTCGTTGCTGCAGCCAGGAAAGCGCGGCTTCGATTTGCAGTTGATTGATCTGGGTGTGCACCCGGGCCGCCAGCATGACTGTATAGGGTCGGCCGCCGGCCAGCATGAGGCGCTCGTAGGCAAACAGGGGGCGGTTCATGGCAACGAGTTGGGGCTCTGCCTTACACCCCGCCAGGGGCGGGCGCCGCTGGCCGCTTATCTGGTGGAGGTCACGTTGACGAGTTCGAGTTTCGTGTTGTCGGAGAGGATGATGTCCGTGGAGCCGTTAACGACCGTTGAGGAGGCGATCGAGACACCTTGAAAGGCGAGTTGGTCAACGCCGGTCCGAAAGTTGTTGATGATGTCGATGCCCCCGCCTTGGCCGGCAACGAACCGGTAGATATCGGCGCCACCGAACCCCGAACCTAGAACGGTGGTATCGCCGGTGCCGAAGGTGATGTCGGCCGCGCCCGCACCGAGCGCGAGTGCGGCCTTACCGGTGCCGCCGATAAAGGTCAGCGTGTCGCTGACCGCGCTGGTATACTCGTTGACGGCTAGATGTGCCGCGCCACCGGTGATTGTGGCGCTGCCGTGCTGGTTGATGGTGTCGTTCCCCGAAACGGCCTCGATGGTGTCGCTACCGTTCGAGTTGATTGTAACGGCGCCTGACCGAAGTGTCACCAAGGTCGTGTCGGCGGTCCCGGTGGTGACGTTGACGGCCTGAGTGGTGCCACCGACGAGCGAGGCCTGACCACCGGAGACGAGCGCGCTGCCGGCATTCGGTCCGGCGACGGTCAGACCAGCAAGCCCCCCGGTTTCGTTGATCATCGCGAGCGAGCCGGCGCTCACGGCCGCTTGGCCGCCTGACTGGACAGTCACGAAGTCCTGGCCGGCATCATGGATGATTGCGCGGCCAGCGACCGTGATGCTGTTGTTGCCGGTACCGTTCTCGATAAGTGCATTGCCGAGGACGGTGATTGACTGACTGCCAGCGCCCGCTTTGATGAGGTCGTCGCCGCGGCTGGTGATGCTGTCGGCATCGGTGAGCGTCAGCAGGTCTCTGGCGCCGGCGGCGGTGGTGATCTGATTGGCGCCGTTGCCTGCCTGTTCGGCGTTGAAGGTGATGCCGCCCCGACCGCCGTTGATTGTCTCGCGCGAGCCACCGTCAATGGTGAGATGGCCGGCGCCGCCGATGAACGTGTTGCTGCTCAGCAGGCAATCCACGGTGCTCGACGAGGCGCCGCCCACGTAGGTGATGCCGCCGCTGTCGCCATTAAGCGTGATGTCGCCGCCATCGCCGTAGACGGTGGCACCTGAGTAGCCACGCCCGAACACGCTCAGCGTGCCGGGGCCGGCATAGATGGTCGCGTTGCTCTCGACAATGATCGTATCGTTGCCTGACCCGGCATAGATCGTATCGGAACCGGCGCTGGTGACGCTGGCCGTTCCGGCGCCGAGATGGATCGTGCCGCCCTGAATGCTGGCAGCAGTGGTGAGGTGGACCGCCCCGCCATAGATGGCGAGTTGCTCGGCACCGCCTACGATGGACAGCGACAAAGCAGCGCCGTCTTGGACAATTGCCAGGTTGACCGTTCCGGCATCATTTTGGATCTGCGCGTAGGTATCATTTCCTGAAATGGAAAGGCTGGCTGACGGAGCGACCGAGTAGAACGAGTCGGAGTTGTTCTCATCGACTATGGCGGTTCCGGTAATGGCGATCTGGTTGCTGCCGGCACCATCGTTGATGGTGGCCTTGCCGCCGACCTGCATCGTGAGATTGCTTCCGCCGGTGTTGATGGTGTCATTGCCCTGGCTGTCGACGAGGTCCTGGCCGACAAGGGTTAGGACGTTGGTCGAGCCGGGGGCGGTGGTGTACGAGCTGCCACCGGTACCGGGTTGTTCGGTGAGGTCGAGGCCGCCCGAGCCGCCGATGACGAGGACGTGTCCAGCTTCGTCGTCGACGGTCAGCAGGCCGGTGCCGAGGTCTTGGATTGCGCCGTAGTTCCCGTTCAGCGTGACGTCATGCGCGTTGCTGTCGGCCGCCAGAATGAAGAGGGTGTTGCCGGGCAGGACCCCAACGGCGTTGATCGGCGGAAGCGGATTGCCGGTGCCGTCGACGTTGCCTGTGCCGGTAGCGGGTCCCTGCACGATCTGGCCGAACGCGATGTTGTTGAAGATATTGTCATTAATGTTGGCGCTGATTGCGGTCTGATTAAGTGTGGCGACCGCCTGCGGCCCGAGATCGTTGACAAAGTCATTGCCCGAGAGACTGAGCGACGATGCGGCGTAAGGGATTCCCTCACCGCCAAAGTGGACCATGGCGTTGTTCTGCGAGCCCGGTCCTTTTTCGATGAGATTATTGGTGACCGTGTCGTTGCCTCCGTTGGGAAGATCGATCTCGTAGCTCGACGTGCCGGTTGGGCCGTCCTCGATGACGTTGTTGGTGATGAGGTTGGTCTCGGCGCGAGATTTCACCTCGTGGCCGACGACGGCGCCCTCGGAGATGCTGTTCTCGAGGGTGAAGCTCTGGATGTCGCCGACGTAGATGTTGTGGGTGTAGCCCGACCCGGACCCGTTATTTTGGAACAGGCAATGATTGGCGGTTACTGTGTTGGTCGCGATCGACGGGATAACGGCGTAGGCGAGGATGCCGTCCTCATTGTTGCTG
Organism: uncultured Acetobacteraceae bacterium; assembly: GCA_964250835.1. Taxonomy (GTDB): domain Bacteria; phylum Pseudomonadota; class Alphaproteobacteria; order Acetobacterales; family Acetobacteraceae; genus CAXTPV01. Next base: position 11,219 of record CAXUIA010000042.1, read on the forward strand.
AAGCTGTCGTTGACGAGGTTGAGCTGACCACCCTCGTAACGGATACCGGCACCGTTGCCGCCATCGGCATCGGGGATGCTAGAGCCGGAGAAAGAAACGTTCTCGATGGTCGCGTCGTTGTCGACGGTAATGATGCCCTTCAGGTTTGCCGGCGGCTCGGTCGCGACGAGGTTCACCATCCCGCCCACACCTTCGATCGTGATCTTGTTGTAGATCGTTGCGAAATCGTTGGTGTAGGTCCCGGCGTTGACGAGGATGACGGTGCCGTCGGTGGAGGCTGCGATGGCGGCGGAGATTGTGGAGAACTCCTCTCCAACACCGACCGTCTCGATGTTGGCGCCTGTTGGAATGATCGGTGCGTCGACCGGAATGAGACCGGCGCCCTGTCCTGGCGCGCTGGTGTTCTGGTCTTGTATAGAAATGTTCGTCACGCGATGAACCCTTGTCCAGTCTCTCTTTGAACTACCGTACGTAAGTTGCATCTTCGATTGTCGCCGAAGCCGCTTTAGACCTGTTGGTCTTACCTGGCAACCGGTTCTGACTGTCGGAAAACTGTCACATGCCGGTCTTGATTGTGACTTCTGGCGCGTCCTGCAGGGTCAAGGGATCTGAAGCCCGGCTTTGGGCTGAGGTTCAGAGCAAGTCTCGATACGCTCGGCGGTTTGTGCCGGTGGGCAGTATCTGCCGGACCAAACAGGGCGCGAGGCGCGTCCTGAGTCTGCGTTCCTGGCAGGATCCGGATCGTCGCGAGGTGGCCCGCCGATTGCTGATGGCCCCATGCGGTTTGTGATCGCGGGTCGCTCAAAGCGAAAGGTAAGCGGGATGATCAATGGCTCGGCCGACCGGCGGCCGTTCTCCAAGGGTGCCATCATCGGAGCATCATGCGCTTGCCTCGTGTTGCTTGCGGCACTCGCGCTCTGCGGCAATCCGGTGTCGGCGTTTTTCAGCCTTGGCGGTCTTGCGGTCGTTGTCGGCGGCGTTGTGGCGGTGGCCTTCATGAGTTTCGGCGCGTCCGACGTCCAAGATGCGTTGCGAGCGATCGTCGACATGCTGCGCGCGCCGGCGTCCGAGACCGATCTGCGCACTGAGATGGAAACGATCGTTCACTGGGCGCACGTCGCGCGCGAGGGCGGTTTGCGCCGGCTTGAGGGGCGTGCGGGGGGATCGTGCGGAGATCCGTTTGTCCGTTACGGTATCAACATGGTGTTGAGCGAGTACGCGCCCTCGGACGTCAGGGAGATGCTGGAGACGGCGGCTGAGGGCGCGTTGGAGCGCGGCAGCGTGCCCGTCGAAGTGCTGCACGCGATGGCGAGCCACGCGCCCGCGTTCGGCATGGTGGGGACGCTCATCGGCATGGTGGCGATGCTGTGCGACCTGGGTGGGGATGTGACGAACGTTGGGCCGACGCTGGCGGTGGCCTTCCTTTCTACACTCTACGGCGTGGTATCGGCACGCATGGTTTACATGCCGGCCGCAACCCGGCTGGAGCATGAGGTGGACCGTCGGCGTTTCCGTCATGGGCTGATGACGGAGGGGATGGTCCTGCTGGCGGAGAAGCGACCGCCATCGTTCATCAAGGAC
>CAXUIA010000042.1:12809-13257 GCA_964250835.1 uncultured Acetobacteraceae bacterium
CGGCCGAACTCGGCGGCTCCGGTTCAGCCGCGTCCGGCGCCGGCGGGTCGGCAGGCGGGCTTCGGTGCGCTCGGGCTCGCCGGGCTGTGAGGCCGCGGCGGGCGAAGCCAGCGTCCCGGCACGCCGATGATTGGTTGATGACGTATGCAGATACCATAACGTTACTTGTTTGTTTGTTCATGGTGATGCTGTCCGCATCGGTCGCCAAGAAAAATCATGCTCGTCAGGTGCCTGTCGTGGCGGCGCCTGTTCGGATCGTGTCCGCCGATCCGTTCAGCGGCCGGCTGATCGTTCCTTCGAGTGAGGAGGTCGAGGACGACCCTGTGCCGCCTGCCCTGCCGACGCGTGCCCTGCTGCTCGGGGCGGCTCCTGCCGTTGTTCCCGCCCCGCCGGCGTTTGCGGCGGGGGGTGGCCCACAACCCGCCCCCCCACCCGGCGCGCTGGCGCC
>CAXUIA010000043.1:0-2345 GCA_964250835.1 uncultured Acetobacteraceae bacterium
CCCCCCCCCCCCCCCCCCCCCCCCCCCCCCCCCCCCCCCCCCCCCCCCCCCCCTGAGCGACTAAAAAGCGGAGCCGGGCGCAGGACTGATGGTGTCTCCGAACCGGACGCGCTCGACTCGGTCCGGGTCACCGGCGATCACCTCGTGCTGCGTGGCGGCGTCCTCACGCCAGAAGCGGATGGAGAACGCCTCCTGGCCGACGGTGATGTTGGTGAGCGTCACATCGGGCATCCAGTCCGGCAGTTCGGGATCGATGAGCAATCTTCGATTGGGTGCATCCAGGACCATGCCCAGCATCGCCTGCAGAAGCATGAAGGCGGAGCCGGCGGACCAGGCCTGAGGCACGTTCGCGCCGAGATATTGGACGGGAAAGTTGGTTCCGTCGCGTTGATTGCCCGCGTAGAGTTCGGGCAGCTGGCTGCCTCGGAAATAGCTCGCGGCGCGGCTGACGTCGCGCGCGATCTGTGCCGCTTCGGCCCCGAAGCCGTAGCGTTTGCAGCCCATGGCGATGATGGAATTGTCGTGCGGCCAGACGGCGCCGAGTTGGTAGGCGTAGGGGTTGAAGGACTTGTGCGCAGCTGACAGCGTGCGTATGCCCCAACCCGACCACATGTCCGGCGCCATCAGACGTTGCACGACCCGTTTGGCGCGGTCTGGCGGAACGATGCCCGACCACAAGCAATGGCCGGGGTTGGAGGCGACCGACAGCACCGGCTTCTTATCGCCATCGAGTGCGTAGGCGTAGAAGCCGCCCGCTTCGTCCCAGAACGCCTCGTTGAACTGCTCGAACAGGCGTGCGGCCTTGGCGCGCAGTTCAGCGGCGCGCGACGTGTTGCCCAGCACGTCATAGACCTGCGCCATGCGACGCCACGCGTCGTAGACGTAGCCCTGCAGCTCGCACAGCGCCTTGGGACCACGGACGAGGCGGCCGTCCGGATACATGACGGCCTCGCCGCTGTCCTTCCAGCCCATGTTCTCGTAGCCGGCGGGCGATCGGGTCTGGTATTCCTGGAAACCGTCACCGTCGAGATCGCCCGACTGGTCGATCCAGGCCAGACAGCCTTCGGCCGTCTTGATGTGCCGCTCCAGCAGTTCGCGCTCGCCGGTCGCACGCCAGGCCGCGTGGAGGGTTATCAGCCAGAGTGGGGTCGCGTCCGCGGTGCCGTAGTAGGGCGTGTGCGGGATCAGCTTGAAGTGCGCCAATTCGCCGTAGCGGAGCTCGTGCATGATCTTGCCCGGCTCCGCATCGCGGTAATCGTCACGCTCAGTCGCCTGCAAGCCGCCGAGGATGTGGAGAGCGCCGCGTGCGAAGGGCGGGTAGACGGTGATGCATTGCAAGGAGACGATCAGGCTGTCGCGCCCGAACGGCGCCATGAACCAAGGTAGGCCGGCGGCGGGCATGAACTCGGTTTTGTTGCCGTCGTGTGACGGCAGGCGGAGTGCCGCCATGTCGTCCACCGCTTGGCGGAAGAAACGATAGTAGTCCTCATTGGAAGTCGTGATCCTGAGCACGCAGGCCTGCCACTCGCGAAGTCCTTCGGCGTGGTGGCCTTCGGCGTCGTGGGCGACGCAGTCGGCTGGCGCATCCACCAGCCGGCCGCAGTCATCGAGCGTATATCTCAGGCAGCAGTGCCACGAGGCTCCGGGCGCCAGATCGATTTCAAAGGCGAGACGGCCATTGGCGTAGAGCGCCGGGACGCCGGTTGCCGCGGCGGTCACACCGCGGGTGAAATCGCCGTTGCGGTAGGTGTTGGAGAGCGACTGCTTGTCTTGGTCCCACAAGGTGCTGATCTGCCCGCGACGGACGATGCTGTCTGACTTGACCTCGAATGTGTCTGCGAAATCGCATCGCAGCGAGACTTCAAGGCTGAAGCGCGCGGGCGCCAGGCCGTGATTGGTGATGTCGAGGTCCTCGTGGATGCCGCCGTCGATCTCGCGGCTGACGATGAGCGACAGGCTGCGGGCAGGCACCTTGCCGTCGCGCGAAAGGAAGTCGGGGTTGGTGAGGAAGATGCGCGCGGCGTAGTAGGCGATTGGGCCGCCGTTCAGCAGGACCCAGGACGCGCCATTGGCGTAGATGGACCAGGCGCTGATCAGCCGCGTGTCGAGGTAGTAGAGGCCTTTGTCGGTCGGCCAGACGATCTGCCCGTCCTCGCCGGTGATCAGGACCGTTTGGCCCTGATGGATTGCAATCTGCGGGGGACCTACTTGGACTTCTAAGGGCATGCGTTGCTCCCGTGCTGTCGCAGGCGTTTGTCGGCTTTTGTTCCTGCAGGCCAGAGGCTCTGCCCCTGGACCCCTTTCCTAAGGATTTAGGAAACCGCAGCCTCCGCCGGCGCCGGCGG
>CAXUIA010000043.1:2355-3268 GCA_964250835.1 uncultured Acetobacteraceae bacterium
GCCCCAGACTCGCGTGCTCGTGTTCGCTTAGCGTGGGCCGTGGAGAGCGGGTTTATTCAGCCTTTCACTTCCGCCGGCACGTGCTGCCGCTGGGTCGACGATGGATCCTAACGGGCTCATGGCGGGTTATCTCTAGATGCAGCAACGCCAGGAGCTGTCCGTTGTTACCGGCTCTGCGCCGACGTTTCGAGGAGACCGCGAATGTTGATCAATCGTTGGGCGTTGGGGATCGCGGCCGTCGCCGTCGCCGTCATCGCTGGAGCGCTGCCTCCGCCGGCTTGGGCAGACAACGCCATGAACTACCGGCTCCTCACGGACGAGCAGGCCGCGGAACTCAAGCCCAGCGGCGGCTCGCTCGGCCTGTCGGTCGGCCAAGGCCACGCGATCAACGATTCCGGCCTGTCGTTCGAACTGCTTACCGTACGATCCACGCGGCCCGACTCTCCCGCCGCCGCGGCAGGTTTTAGGCCGGGCGACCAGATCATCGCCGTCGACGGGCACGTCTTCCCCAGTGTCGCCTCGTTTGCGGGCTATGTGCGATCGATCGCCCCGGGCGGGCGCATGACCGTCGACGAGATGCCGGCCGGTGGCGGACCGCAGCAGGCGCAGCGCGTGGCCATCGTCATGGGTGCCGGTGGCCGGGCGGCGACCGCACAGCAGGAGGAGGCCGCCCGTGCGTCGGGCGGGATGTCGACCGGCACGAAGGTCGCGATGGGTGTCGCCGCGGCGGCGCTGTTCGGCTGCTACGAACTCGGCTGCTTCTCGCACCACCGGACAAGTGATGCAGCTGGCGACACGCCGGTGCCGGAACCTCATCCCGGTGGCTGACTTCTGACAGTTCGGCATCACGCGCCTGCTGCAGCGCAGGGTTGCGACAACGGCGACAGGAGGAACGCACACGATGGGTATTCTC
>CAXUIA010000043.1:3278-12900 GCA_964250835.1 uncultured Acetobacteraceae bacterium
CGGGTCACCCATGGCCGGCGTGCTGAGCAGCATGCTCGGCGGCGGCAACCAGCAGGGTGGCGGTTTTGGCCAGGCTGGCGGGGGCGCCATGACCGGCGGTATCGGCGGCATTGTGTCGATGTTCGAGCAGGCCGGACTGGGCCACATCGCGCAATCGTGGGTCGGCAACGGCCCGAACCAGCCCGTGTCGCCAGACCAGCTGCAAAACGTGCTGGGGCAAGGCCAGGTCCAGGACATGGCCAGTCAGGCGGGAATGCAGCCGCAGGATTTCCTGTCCCAACTCAGCCAGCATCTGCCCAACGCCGTGCACGCGATGACGCCGGGCGGGCAGGTGCCGGACCAGGCGGATCAGAGCGTCTAGCAAGGTCAAGGGGCTCTGCCCCTTACCCCGCCAAGGGCCGGGCCCTCGGATCCCCCGCGACCTACGCTCGAGTGCCGTCGTCAGGGGTCTTGTCGAAGACCTGCACGAGTTGGCCGACATAACGCCGCTGGCATTTAGGATGTTTCGGTCCCGATGTTCGGGAACACGCCCGCGTCTCGGCCGCCTAATGCGACGGCTTGGCAAGACCGATTTTGATCGTCTCGTTGGGATCGACAAAAGTCGTTCTGCCAGGCACGAAAGTTGGGAAGAGCCGCAACTGCCAAGGTTTGTAGGCCACGATCTCCATCACGTCGCCGACCAGGGCCATAGCCTCGACCGGGACAGCGATCGGTCTCGCGCCGATCCCGAGCAAGCCGCCGTAGTTGACCACGACGTCGATCTGTCCGTCGGGCTCGCGAACCACATTCTTGACGGTTCCGAGCAGGACCTGGCTTTCGACCGGCTCAAGCACGTCACGGTGCAATAGGTCACCAACGCGGACTGGCTGTGGAAAGCGCATCGCCGCTGATTTGGAGAGGCTCATCCCAGCCGGAGGCGGCAAGCCGCCCGGTGTCTGGCTTTGGGCGAGCGCAGTTCCGCCGGTCAGCATCAGGGCCCCGCCGGTCAGCACCGGAACAATGAGCGCGACGCCCCCAGTCCTGGAACGAATAGCTTTCCGTGGCTGTGGGTTGTCAGGCATTCGGCGACCTGTTTCCCGCATACGGCTTCGCTGAAAACTTCAAGTATTTATATTTGATATTTGCAAGGACACCGCGCTTCGACACCAACAACTTCTATTTGTCGACCGAGGGCAAGATCCTGCGCGGGCTCATGCCGGCGTAATCTTGCGCGCACAGAAGCAGCGTGACCGCAGCCTTTCTCAACGGAGGGCTGCGACGTCATAAATCTTTGCAGCTCGATGCGGAAACTTGTTGCAACCAGGCGGGCGGGCAGCTTCGGGTCTTCGTCCGTAACGGACGTTTAGGATTTCACTGGCATGTTGACGTTCATCAAATCGACGGGCTCACCAACATGCCGACTGCCAAATATCGTCTTGTTACCCGCAGCGACTTCGACGGCCTCGTCTGCGGCATGCTTATGCGTGAGCTCGAGCTGATCGACGAGATTAAGTTTGTTCATCCTAAGGACATGCAGGATGGCATCGTGCCGATTACCGCACGCGACATCATTACGAACCTGCCCTATGTCGCCTCCTGCCACCTCGCCTTCGACCATCATGAGAGTGAAACATTACGCATCGGCGGCCAACTTAGCCCCAATCACGTCATCGATCCCGCCGCCCCTTCTGCCGCGCGCGTCGTCTACGACTTCTACGGCGGAGCCACTGCTTTTCCACGGATCAGCCCCGACTTGATGCATGCGGTTGACCGTGCCGACTCCGCCCAGTTCAGCCGCGACGAAATCCTCAGCCCGCGTGATTGGGTGTTGCTCAATTTCATGATGGACAGCCGCACCGGTCTTGGCCGTTTCCGCGACGTTCGCATCTCGAATTACGAGTTGATGATGCAGTTGATCGAGCACTGCCGCGATCACAGCATCGCTCAGGTGATCGCTCTTCCTGACGTGCAGGAGCGTATCGACCTCTACCATGCCCATCGCGACTTGTTCGCCGCCCAGATCCGCCGCTGCACGACCGTCCATGGCCGGCTTGCCATGATCGATCTTCGCGATGAGGACGTGATCTACGCCGGCAATCGGTTCATGATCTACGCACTCCATCCCGCGTGCGACATTTCCGCCCATGTGATGTGGGGTGCAAGGAAGCAGAACACCGTCTTTGCCATTGGCAAGTCGATCCTGGACCGCTCATCGCCTGTTGACGTCGGCGCCGTCTGCCTGAGTTACGGCGGTGGCGGTCACTCCGCGGCCGGCACCTGCCAGGTCTCCAACGACCGCGCCGAGGCGGTGAAAGCTGAACTCGTCGCTTCGCTGGCGCCGCTCGAAAAGGCTGCCTGAAGCAGCCTGCGTCTAGTTTAGGCGAACGTTGGCAATTACCCGAGCCGCCCGACTCGGGCCTTGACCTGATTTGCGCATATGTATGAAGCCAAAACCCCTGACTGAGGTCAGGGGTAAAGTTCCTGACCTCAGAGCATGACGGATTCGGTCATACAGGAACGAACGTGAACGTCCGCGCCGCGGAAATGGCCGTCAGAAGGGCTGCCTGGAGCTGCCGCATCAGCAACTCGGCCTGCTCGACGTCGAGTTCGGAAAAGATCGTTTCGCTCGCCATGTCATGGATGATCATGATCCGGTCGCCAAGCGGTTGTGCGCAATACGTGCTCATTGATCCAAACTGCCTCCAGAACTCAGCGACCGACATAACCCAGTCTGCGGTCGAAACGACCTCTTATTCGCTTACACTATAACCACCCTGTTGCGGCCCTCGTGCTTAGCGCGATAGAGCGCTCGATCGGTGCGCTGTAACCATTCCACAAGCGGTTCCCCGGGCTCGTAGCAGGCTCCACCCAATGAGGCCGTCACGCGCTCGACGATCTCGGGCGCCGTCTGGGCGACGAAGGAGGTCCGCTCGAGCGAGCGCCGAATGTCGTCCGCGATCCTGCCGGCATCTTCCAGCGTTGTGTCGGGGAGTATGACCGCAAATTCCTCGCCACCGTAACGAGCAGGACGGTCCTGGATGCGCGCATGCTCCCTGACCGTTTCGGCCACCAAGCGAAGCACCTCGTCACCCTTTTGGTGACCCCACATATCGTTCACGCGTTTGAAGTGGTCTACGTCGAGCAGGAGCAGCGAGAGCTCGTTGCCGCTGTTCATCGCGTGTCCCGCAAGCTCGCGAAGCGACATGTCGAAGGCTTTGCGGTTGAAAACTCCTGTCAGCCCGTCGATCGTCGCATCGCGCTGCGCTTCGCTCAGGGTCTTTTCCAGAACGTCGATCTTCTCTCCGGATTGCTTCAATTTTCGCCCGAGCCGCTGGCTGCGGCTTGCCATTTCCTGAGCATCTTGAAGGAGGCGAGCAAGCAGTGTTGCTAGTGGCGCTGCGCCACCGTTTAGTTCCTTGCAACTCTGCTCAATCGCAAGCTCAAAGCGGAGCGCGTCGCCAGCGCCCGACGCGGCCAGAATGGAGAGTTCCTGCAGATTATCCTGAATACGACTGGATGCGTCCCTCAGCGCCTGCTCCTCGCGCTCGGACGACAGATAACGCCGGTGCAGTTTCCCGAGCGCTTCGTCATCAAAGACGTGGCGGTTGGACAGCATGATATCGACGACGCGTCTGAGATCCGCGTTGCGCCCAAGACAATACTCGAAGGAAATCTCGTAGTTTTGCGGAGTGCGCGTTATGTCGTATCGCCGCAGGAATGCGGAGGCCGATTCTCCAGCCTTATTGAGAGTTTCGGAACGCTCGAGATACATCGCTGCCCCTGCAGGTGACGGTTGTTGCGCCGCACCGCTGCCGAGACACCACTATCCGCAAGAAGATTTAAGGGGAGGCTAATGACCAGGACGGACGTCGAAGTTGGTGACCGCCGAGCTCACGCCCGACCGGTGCTCGCCTTTATCGGAGCCCCAACCAGGGTTCCCCCCTCGTGGAACCAGACCTTAGAGGCGCCGTCGATGACGACGCAGCCCTCCACGCCGACGTGAGCATTGCGGGCGGTGCCGACGCCGCGAAAGAGCAGGTCGGCTTCCTCATCGCGGCTCAAGGGGGGCTGCAGATGGTCGAAACTCACCTCGTATGATCTTGACATCGCGTTCACGTTCCTGCCGAGCCGATAGGCGCCCTGTTGATACTTCCCAGCTAAGCGCGGCAAGCTGGTGAGGTTGCAGGTATCGCCTGTCTTCACGCGTAAACAAGACCGTGACGTCACGATCGCTCGCGCAGGAGCGCGAAGGGTCGGCGGAGGCCGCCCCGCAAGTCAGACCGTTTGGAGTGTTTGGACGGGGATGTGGGGCCAGCTCAGCCCTTTGAAGTTCAGCAACACGGTTTGCGTATATTGAAGCTGGAGCCGGTCGGGCTGGCCGGGGTGTTCCACCGTCTCGATCCAGAAGATAGCATTGACGACCGCTGCCAACGCGTTGGGACCATCCTTCGAGCCGGCGAGGAAGGCTGTGTTGGCAGTGCCGCCGCCCGTCAGAGGCGAGGTTGGGCTCGATGACACGACCAGGACCACCGTCTCCTTGAAATGCTGACCCTTGATGGCAGAGACGAGAACCGAATTCGGGTCGTCTACCATGGCCTGCGTGATGCCTTGCATGTCGGCCGGTGGCGTCCTGAAGTTGGTGGGAATCGAGAGGTTCGACTCCGGAAATGAGATCTTCTTTTCCGGCGTAGATCCGATGACGAACGGGGTGATGTCGACGGGCTCGATCTTGGGGGGTCCATTGACGAGAATGGTCTGGCCTTGAGCGAGGATCGTCGTGCCGTGCGGGATTGACGCCATACGGACCACGCTTGGCGCTTCGGCCGGATCTTCGGTCTTCGGCACTGACGCCCAAATGCCGGGTTCGACGTGCAGGCCCGCTTTCGTGTTCAGATCCGAGATCTGCTGAAGATAGTGCAGGCCAAACATGTCGATATCCGGCTGCAGCAGACCTCGGTTCGGGATCGCGCCCGGGATCTCCTCGAACGTAATTGTCTCATTCGTCAGGTTCAGTTCGAGAAAACGATCCTGCCCGGCCAAACTGTCCGGGCGCCAGATGACGTTGAACCCTCTTCCGGTCCATTTCCCTTTCAGCAAAGACAATGGACCGAGCGGGCTTTCCTTGTGGATCGGATTACGTTCAAGCTTAGATCCGTCTAGGTCTTGGCTGAACTTGAATGTCTGATCGAGAACGGGCATGTTTTTCTCCCGGCTAATAGAGCTAATGCAGAAATGATCGAGGACGCACGCCATCAGATAGGCACGGCAAATTTCATCCGCGACGTCGCCGCAAGGTTGATAACCCCGCCGCGACGTCTCTCGCACGCATTCTCAGGCCTCGCTCAAGACCTCAGTGCGCGACATTGATCGCACCTCGTCGAAAATGCGACAGGATCGGTCTGCACCAAAAAGTAACGTTTCGTCAAGAAAATTGCCGCGACGTTCGCGTGACCCGGCGTGTGTCGGACGACTGCGCGCCCAACGCACGCCGATCGTCAGGTGAGCATCAGTTCTTCGTCTTATCGACTAGCGCGTTCTTGCCGATCCAGGGCATCATCGCACGCAACTGCGCGCCTACATGCTCGATCGGATGCTCAGCAAGCTTTCGACGCGTGGCCTTGAAGCTGGTCTGGTTGACCTTGTTCTCGAGCATCCAGTCGCGGGTAAACTTGCCGGTCTGAATATCACTCAGCACTCGCCTCATTTCGGCCTTGGTTTCGGCGGTAATGATCCGCGGTCCCGTTACATATTCGCCGTACTCGGCCGTGTTGCTGATCGAGTAGTTCATATTGGCGATCCCGCCCTCGTAGATCAGGTCGACGATCAGCTTAACCTCGTGCAGGCATTCGAAGTACGCCATTTCAGGCGCGTAGCCGGCTTCGGTCAGCGTCTCGTAGCCAGCCTTGATGAGCTCGACGAGGCCGCCGCAGAGCACGCTCTGCTCCCCGAACAGATCCGTCTCGCATTCCTCTTTGAACGTGGTCTCTATCACCCCGGCGCGCCCGCCGCCGATGGCGCTGGCATAGCTCAGCGCCAGATCATGTGCGTTCCCGGATGGATCCTGTGCGAGCGCGATCAGGCACGGCACGCCTCCGCCCCTCTGATATTCCGACCGGACGGTATGCCCGGGCCCTTTGGGCGCAATCATGAACACGTCGATGTCGGCGCGAGGCTCGATCAAGTTGAAGTGGATGTTGAGCCCGTGCGCGAAAGCGAGTGCGGCCCCCGGCTTCATGTTGGGGCCGAGGTGGACCGCGTAGAGGTCGCCTTGCCCCTCATCGGGCGTCAGCACCATGATCACGTCAGCCCACTGCGCTGCTTCGGCGGGCGTCATCACGCGCAGTCCGGCCACTTCGGCCTTCTGCACCGCGCCCGACCCCGGCCGCAGTCCAACCGCGAGCCCGGCCACACCGCTGTCATGCAGGTTCAGCGCATGGGCGTGTCCCTGGCTGCCATAGCCAATGACGGCGACGTTCTTGCTCTTGATCAGACCGACGTCGGCGTCACGGTCATAATAGACGCGCATTCACCCATTCCTCCTACGCAGCATAGTGTTGAACGCACGGAAGAGCTATCGAACCAGGCGCCGCGACAGCTGAAAGCCAAAAAGTTGCGCCCAACAGCTCGTAGCGCCAGCCGACGGATAGTTCTAAAGTCCCGACCTGCCGGGGTTCGAGTATAGCGTCGGCCTGTTGTCTGACTTTATTCAGATGGAACATTGCCCAAGCTGAAAGCATCAGTACGAGACAAAAAGCCGCGTAGTAAACCAGAAAGCTCAACCCTGACAACGGCTTGCCTCCAACCGTAAGCTGTAACATTGCCGACCTAGCTTCGGGCACGTTGAAAACGATGTAGCAGCCGAGCAAGAATGATATGGAAGATATTTTGCGAACTTCCTTTTGCATTGCTGTGAACAACTGACCATTATGCGATTTCTTAGCCATTGTGGCAGTCTCCCCGTTAGCCGAATCGGCTGGTTCCCAAAGGCTAGCCTTTGGCGGGGTCCAGGGGCAGAGCCCCTGGCCTTCCACTCAACATACGCGTCCCCCCCGCGATCGCCGCAACTCCGGTCCGCGACACCTCCACCAGCCCCAGGGGTCGAAGCAGATCGATAAACGAGTCAACCTTGTCGGTCGCTCCGGTGATCTCGAAGACGAAGCTCTCCCGGCTGGTATCCACCGGCCGCGCCCTGAAGATGTCGGCGAGCCGCAACTGCTCCGACCGCATCTCGCCGGTGCCGATCACCTTGATCAGCGCCATTTCACGCGCGACGTGCGGCCCCTCATCAGTCAGGTCGGCAACGCAGTAGATCGGCACCAGCCGGTCGAGCTGAGCACGGATCTGCGTGATCACCATCTCCGTCCCGGAGGTCACGATATTGATCCGCGAACGCGTGCGCTCTTCGTCGACGGGCGCCACGGTAAGGCTTTCGATGTTGTAGCCACGTCCAGAGAACAGCCCGATCACGCGCGCCAACACGCCAGTCTCGTTCTCGACCAGCACCGACATGGTGGCGGAGCGTAGCGCGTCGGGGTGCGGCGTGGGGCCGTAAGCCATTCGCTCAGACCAGCATCAGGCCCTCATCGGTGATGCCGCCGCTGGTGATTCCGCGCGCACGGCTCTCGCCTTCGGGCCCCAGGATCATCTCGTTGTGGGCAGCACCCGACGGGATCATCGGAAAACAGTTCTCACCGTCATCGACCACGATCTCGCACACGACCGGCCCGGGATGATCGATCATCGCCTGAATGGTCGCATCGAGCTCGCCCATAGTCTTCGCGCGCATGCCCACCGCATGGAAGGCTTCGGCGAGACGCACGAAGTCCGGCAACGCCTCGCTGTAACTCTCGGAATATCGGCTGCCATGAAGCAGCTCCTGCCACTGCCTGACCATGCCCATGTAGCGATTGTTCAGGATGAACACCTTCACCGGCAGACGATACTGCGCCAGTGTGCCCAACTCCTGAATATTCATCAGGATGCTTGCCTCGCCCGCAACGTCGATCACCAGCCCGTCCGGATGCGCGATCTGGGTCCCGATCGCCGCCGGCAGGCCATACCCCATCGTGCCAAGCCCGCCGGAGGTCATCCACCGATTGGGCTCGTCAAACCCCAGATACTGCGCCGCCCACATCTGATGCTGGCCCACTTCGGTCGAGACGAATACGTCCCGTCCCGACGCCTTGGTCAGCACCTCCAGCCGGGCCAGCGCGTGCTGCGGCTTGATCACTGCGTCGGCGGCGCGGTCCTGCGTGTAGGCAAGGCAATCGGCCGACCGCCACGCGTCGATCGTCCGCCACCAGGCCGACACATCCGCGGCCATGCCCTCTGCCTGCAGCCACCCGTCGAGCAGCATCGAAAGCGCGCGCCCGGCATCTCCGACGATCGGCAGATCGACACGGACGTTCTTGTTGATTGATGACGGATCGACATCGATGTGGATCTTCCGGCTACCGGGCGAGAATGCATCGACCCGGCCGGTGACACGATCATCAAAACGAGCACCGATGCACACCATCAGGTCGCAGCCATGCATGGCGAGATTGGCTTGAACGGTCCCGTGCATGCCCAGCATGCCGAGGAATGATGGATGGCTCGCGGGCAGCGCTCCCAGCCCCATAAGCGTGCTGGTGCACGGAAACCCGGTCGCGTCCACCAGCCGGCGCAGCGTCTCGGACGCACCAGGCCCCGCATTGATCACGCCGCCACCCGTGTAGAACACCGGCCGGCGCGATTGGCGCAACATCCGGACCGCGTCCGCAATAGCCGATGGGTCCGGTTCCCGCACCGGACGATACGAACGGTGCGGCACGAGTGATGCCGGCGCGTAGGGCGCCTCGGCGATCATCACGTTCTTCGGCAGATCGACCACCACCGGACCGGGACGGCCGGTCGACGCGATATGAAACGCCTCGTGCAGCACGCGCGCCAGATCGTCGCCACGCTTGACCAAATAGTTGTGCTTCGTCGCCGGCCGCGTGATGCCGGTCGTGTCGGCCTCCTGAAACGCATCGTTGCCGATCAGATGCGTCGGCACCTGTCCGGTCAGGCAGACCAGCGGAATACTGTCCATCAGCGCGTCCACCAGCCCGGTCACCGCGTTCGTCGCTCCGGGGCCGGACGTCACCAGCACCACGCCGGTCCGCCCGGTCGAGCGCGCATATCCTTCCGCAGCGTGGACCGCGGCCTGCTCATGACGCACGAGGACGTGACGTATTGCGGTTTGCTTGAATAGCGCATCGTAAATCGGCAGCACAGCGCCACCCGGATAGCCGAAGACGACCTCCACGCCCTGCTCGCGCAGCACGCGAAGTAGGATCTCGGCGCCGGTCGTGGGCGTAGACGTGTCGAGCACGGGCGCAATCCCGGTGTCCATCGTCCGAGTTCCTGTCCCAGGTGGGTTGCGCGGCTTAAGCCCGCGCGCGCTGCCCGTCAAGCCAAAAAGTTCGTAAAAGTACCCTCTACCCACTCTAGGCTTTCTGTTTGTTGCGCAGAACTGCCGGCTGACATCTCATTCGTGAGCGTCATCGCCGCGTCGGCAATGTCATGGTGGCGAAGCCAGGTCTCCTGCCGGCGCGTGTATCGCACGGTTGCGGTCACCGTCCGCAGCCGGGCCTCGTGCAACGTAATCGTTCCCGCCAGA
>CAXUIA010000044.1:0-5752 GCA_964250835.1 uncultured Acetobacteraceae bacterium
CCAGCATGACCGCGTCCAAACGCTCGACGAGTTCCGGCGAGACGGCAACGACCATGCTTGCTTTGTCTTCGGCGGTCGACGCCAGCACCAAGACCCCGCGGCCGATTTGCTTGAGCGTCGTCTCCGCCAGGCCCTTCAAGTCGCGCGCCGGCACGTCGCCGAGATTGCGCGCGTTGAACAGGATGCCGTTGATCTCCTCGGCCGATCCCGCACCTTCGCCAGTCGCGATCCGCTGTTGCAGGTCGGTGAGGCGCGCCTGCAATGCACGCCGTTCCTCAAGTATGGCCTCTAGGCGCGAGGGCAGTTCGCTGGGCTGCGCGCGAAGCGTCTGCGAAAGTTTCGCCAGAATGGCGTCTCGTTCGCCGATTGCGGCCTCTGCCGCTCGTCCCGTGACCGCCTCGATCCTGCGCACGCCTGACGCGATGCCGGTCTCTGCAACGATCCGAAACAGTCCGATGTCGCCGGTGCGCGTCACATGCGTTCCGCCGCAAAGCTCGATCGAGAAGGCACGTTTGCGCTCGTCCCCTGCTCCCATCGAGACCACTCGCACCTCTTCGCCATATTTCTCGCCGAACAAAGCCATCGCGCCCAATGCGACCGCCTGGTCTGGCTTCATCAAACGTGTCGTCACCTCCGCATTTTCCCGTATCCGCGCGTTGACCTCCGTCTCGACCGCTGCAAGCTCGTCCGTGGTGATGGGCCGTGGCTGGCTTACGTCGAAGCGCAACCGATCGGGCGCATTGAGGCTGCCTTTCTGCGTCACATGTGGGCCAAGCTGCCGCCGGAGCGCTTCGTGCAGCAGATGCGTTGCCGAGTGATGCGCCCGGATGGCGCTGCGGCGCGTGTGAGCGACCTCCGCCCGGACGCCCAATCCCAACCGTGCTTCACCTTCCGCCACTCGACCGACATGCACCACGAGGTCGCCCAATTTGCGCTCCGTATCCTCGACGACGAAGCGCATCGCTGTGCCCAGTCCGATGAGCACGCCCTGGTCGCCGACCTGTCCGCCCGCCTCCCCGTAAAACGGCGTTTGATTGAGTGCGATCGAGACCGCGGCGCCCGTTTCCGCCCGCTCGACCGCGTGCCCGTCTACAACCAGGCCCACGATCTCGGCCTCCGCCGTTTCGGTGGCGTAACCCAAAAAATCCGTCGCACCCAGCCGGTCGCGCAACTCAAACCATGGCCGTTCCGTCGCCGCTTCTCCTGACCCGGCCCAAGCCGCGCGCGCCCTGGTGCGCTGCTCCGTCATCGCAGCCTCGAACCCCGCCACGTCGACATGGCGGCCGCTGTCGCGAAGCGCGTCTTCGGTCAGGTCGATTGGAAAGCCATACGTATCGTAAAGCCGAAACGCGACCGACCCCGGCAACGTCGCGCCTTCGCCGAGCCGCGCCGTCTCCTCGGCCAGCAGCGCCAGGCCACGATCCAGCATCGATTTGAAACGCTCCTCCTCGAGCCGCATCGTCTCGCTGATGAGTGGTTCCGCTCGCCCAAGCTCGGGGTAGGCGCTGCCCATCTGGCGCACTAAAGCCGGCAACAGCTTGTAAAAGCTCGGCTCTCGCGCGCCCATCATGTGAAGATGGCGCATTGCCCGTCGCATGATCCGGCGGAGCACGTAGCCGCGCCCGTCGCGCGCCGGCAGGACGCCATCGGCAATCAGGAAGGCTGTGCTGCGCACATGATCGGCGATCACGCGATGGCTGATCCGGAACGGTCCGTCAGCGCCCTCACCGGTCACCTCGGCGCTCGCGGCGATCAGAGCTCGAAAAGTGTCGGTATCATAATTGTCAGTGACACCCTGCAGCACAGCCGCGATCCGTTCGAGCCCCATGCCTGTATCGATCGAGGGCCGGGGCAGGGGGGTCCGCGTTCCCGGCGGATCCTCGTCATACTGCATGAAAACCAGGTTCCAGATCTCGACGAAGCGGTCGCCGTCCTCGTCGGGGCTCCCAGGCGGACCCCCCGCGACATGCGGGCCGCACGGCCCAGTGTCGCCCATGCGCCAGAAATTATCCGACCCCGCAATGCGGATGATCCGGCGCTCGTCCAAACCCGCGATCTGACGCCAAAGCAGCGCCGCCTCATCGTCATCGGCGTAAACCGTGACCAGCAGCCTCGATGGATCAAGACCGAACTCGCGGGTGACGAGGTTCCAGGCAAGCTCGATGGCGCGCGGCTTGAAGTAGTCGCCAAACGAAAAATTGCCGAGCATTTCGAAAAACGTATGATGCCGGGCCGTCATGCCGACATTGTCGAGATCGTTATGCTTGCCACCGGCCCGCACGACTTTCTGAGCACTTGCCGCGCGCGCATAAGGGCGGCGCTCCTGGCCGGTAAAGACGTTCTTGAACGGAACCATGCCCGCATTGGTGAACAGCAATGTTGGATCATTGCGTGGCACCAGTGGAGCGCTGGCGACGACCTCGTGGCCTTCACGCGCGAAATAGTCGATAAATCGCGCTCGTATGTCGTTGCTGCTGGCCATGATGAGGCTCTAACTCACGCGACCGAACCAGGAAAGGCCGTGCTACTCCATTCAGTTAATCAGGCTGCTCGGGCACTCCGAAAGACGAACCGCTGGGACAGAAGGAAGTTGGCAAACAGACCCGCGCCAGCGCCTGCCGCCAACGGCAGTATCGGCTGCGCGCGGCAAACGCCGCACATCAACACCAGGGAATATGTTGTGCCGCGGTTCAGCACAAAGCCAAGCGAGTTGGCCATCATGTAAAGAACCCATTGGCGCGGCAGCGAGTGGTCGCAGGCCATGTGACGAAACGTCCACGCCCGATTGATCGCCCAGTTCAGAGTGGCTGCGACCAGAAAGGCCAGCATGATGGCTGGCATAAGTCCGACGGCGTCACGGGTGAGATAGACCGTGCTGGTGTCCCAAACGAAGCCGAGACAGCCCACTACGCCGAACCGCAGGAATTGGGGGATCGACGGCTTTCTGCCGAACGGCCCGGTCTCGACTGCCTCGATCGCTTCATTGACGTCGATCGGCAGAAGTTCGCTGGCGCTTTGAATGACGTCCACGACCATCGCCTCGTTCGACATGGCCATTCTCTACCGGAAAGCCTTACAAAAGAGAAAGGGCGCCCGAAGGCGCCCCTTCAACACGGTGCTGAACTCGATCAGTGCAGAATGATTTCGACGCGGCGGTTCTGCGGCTCGCGCGTGTTGGGTCCTGTGGGCACCAGCAGATGCGTGTCGCCGTAGCCGTGCACTTCGATCACGTTGGCGGGCACACCGTCGCGGATCAGTTCCGACTTGACACTGTCGGCACGACGAATCGAGAGGCGCAAGTTATATTGCTGGCCACGCTGGCCAGGCAAAGCGTGCGACGTATCGGCGTAACCATTGACCTCGATGGTCGTCGTCTGGGTCTTGGTCGAGTTCTGCGCAGCTTCGGCCACGATCTGGCGTGCCCGCGGCGTCAGGAACGACTTGTCCCAATCAAAGAACACCAGGTAGGTACGCGCCGGCTGAACCGGAACCACCGGTGCCACGGGAGCCGGCGGGGGCGGCGGCGGCGCAGTGTTGAAGGCGTAACGAAGCCCGACCATCACTTCATGATGAAAGAGGTCGTTGAAGTCCGAGTTCACCTTGTGCACACCGGTCGCGTCAAAGGCCGTCGAGTGGAAGCTGGTCAGGTCGCTTGTTCCCACGAAACGGTAGTCGAGGGTCAGTGCCAGCCCAGGCACCGGCGGTATGTTGTACGCGACACCGACAATGCCCTGATAAGCCACCCCGCCGTTGGTTCCGCCGACCCGGTTGAAGTCGCCGTTGTGGTACGTAGTGGAGAGCGGGCTCAGGTGGTTCCAGATGTAGCCCGCACCAACGCCAATGTATGGGGTGACCGGGACAGCAATCCCAAATTGCCCGAGATCAAAGTCATACAGGACGTTGATGAGCGGACCGTACGCGTCGATCTGGCCGCTCGTTGATCCCGGCGTTTGCGTGCTGCCGCGATGATTGATGTGGTCGTAAAGATAGACACCTTCGATTTCGACCCGAACACCGTTGCCAAACCCGTAGCCCGCTGAAGCCTCGCCTGTCGCACCCGCGTCGGAGTGATAGGTCGACTTCGTCGCAGGACTTACCGCGCCGATACCGTCAAATTGGCCTTGGTTGAACCCGGTCGCTGAGGAGTGCTCCGAAAACGTCTGGAGCAGGTCATAACCGCCGCCAAGACTTACGTAGGGTCCGTTCACCGGCTGAGCCAGTGCGGCCGCGGGCGCCATCATAGTGGTTGCGAATAATACCGTGCGGAGACGCATCTGCCTCAGTCCTTGCCATTAACTTCGTTACGTCAAGTTCAGCCGTCACCGGCCATCCCGTTCGCTTCGTCTAACCGCACAATAGTTCGTCCAGTTGCGGTTGCGGAGACGTCAGACGCACCGTTACGCGTTCGCCGATCCTAATGTTGTCGAAATGCCACAGACGGACCGACCAGCCAAGCGGTCCTGAGACAAGTCGCGGGTTCCCGGCCGAACGGGCTGTCAGCAGGCCGGAACTCACCAAAACGACCGCCGATTTCTTGCGGAAGCCCGTACACGGCTTCGTGAGCGACAGACGTCACTGATGCCTATGGGCAACAGAGGAGCGTGCCTCACGGATCACACCCGGCATCGAGCAGCACACATCGGACATCTTCCACCGGCGCGGGCGACGTGAACGCCGACCCAATCCCACGTGTCAGTACGAAGCGCACCACGCCGCCGGTCATCTTCTTGTCGCGCCGCATGTGAAGCAGCAACCGGTCCGCCGACAAACGCATCGGCAAATCCTCGATTGACGCCGGCAGGCTTGTCTGGCGCAGATGCGCTCTCACGCGCTCCCAATCAGCGCGCGCGCAGTGACCAAGCCGCACGGAGAGCGCGAAGGCCAAGTGGCAGCCGAGTGCCACCGCCTCACCGTGCAGCACGCGTCCATCGAAACCGAACTCCGCTTCCACCGCGTGACCGAACGTGTGTCCCAGATTGAGCAACGCCCGTCCGCCCTCCGCACACTCCTCCCGCTCGTCCTCAATCACCACAGCCGCCTTGAACGCCGTCGCACGCTCGACCGCCTCCGCCTGATCCCCGGCATCACCGCCGATGACCGACGCGCCGTGCCGCTCGCACCAGGCGAATAGCTCAGGATCCCCAATCAGCCCGGCCTTGATGATTTCCGCATAGCCGGCACGGAGCTCGCGAACGGGAAGGCTCGCCAGCGAGCCGATGTCGGCCAGCACCACGATCGGCTGATGGAAGGCGCCGATGAGGTTCTTGCCGGCCCGTGCATTGATCCCGGTCTTGCGACCTGCGACAGCAGCGTGGTCGGGATCTGCACAAACGGCAACCCGCGCATCAGCGTCGCCGCCAGATATCCCGCGAGGTCGCCCACAACACCCCCACCGAGCGCCACGAGGGCCGTGCGGCGCTCGATTCCGTCCTCCAGGATCGACTCGGCGAGTTTGCTATAGATCTCGAGCCGCTTGCTCGCCTCGCCCGGCGGTATTATTTGGACTCGCGCCGCAATCCCGCTCTCAGCCAACGACGCCATAAGAGCCGGCAGATGCAGCCCAGCCACGGTTTCGTCAGTCACCACCACGCACTGATCGCCCAGCAGCAGCGGACCGAGCAGCCCGCCCGCGCGTCCAATCAGCCCCTCGCCAATCACCACGTCGTATGGACGTCCGGCCAGTCCCACCCGGACGCGCCTCACGTCGCGTGATCGTGCCAGCCGGCCCATCACGGTCAGCGTCGTGTGATCC
>CAXUIA010000044.1:5762-11872 GCA_964250835.1 uncultured Acetobacteraceae bacterium
GTCCTCACCGCAATCGACCGCGATGTCCGCCTCCGCGTAAAGGCGGCCACGCTCCGCAAGCAAGCGCGCAAGAGTGGCCGCCGCGTCCGTCCCACGCAGCAATGGCCGGTGCCCGCGACCCGACACGCGCCGCGCAAGTGTGGGTAGCGGGCAACGCAGCCAGACCGAGACCGCGCGCTCGCGGATCAGCCGACGCGTGCCGGCATCCGTCACCGCGCCACCCCCGGTCGCGATCACAGACTGTGGACCCGCCAACAAGCGCGCGATCACCCGCCGTTCGCCCACCCGAAACTCCTGCTCACCGTACCGGTCGAACAGCTCGGTGATCGTGCAGCCGGCGGCGCGCTCGATCTCCACGTCGGCATCGACGAACGTCAGGCCAAGCAGAGCGGCCAGCCGGCGACCGATCGTCGTCTTGCCGGCCCCCATCAAGCCCACCAGCACGACGCTTCGACCGTCCAGCCGCTCCAGGATCGCGGTCACCGATGCGTCATGTGGACGTCCTTCCTGGCGGTCGACTTCACGTGCGGCAAGGTTGCGCGTCATGGTCGCGGACGCTAGCACAGCTCGAACCGGGCCATAACGGGCGCTCAGCCACCCGGCCCATCAACGGATGCCCAATGCGTCGCGTCTTTCTGATCGCTCTCGGGATCGGCCTGCTCATTCTGGCCGCCGGCTTCCTGTGGATCGGCGCCTTCCCGCCGAAGATCGCGCCACACGAGGTCACGCACGTCATTCCGAACAACAGCTTCATCCCGCACGAACCGGCTCCCGTTATCCCGGAGCCTGCCGTTCCGGCGCCTGCCGTTCCGGCACCTGCCGCGCCGCCGCACCCATGAGCCTCGACCATCATGTCGAAGCCTTCTTGGAGATGCTGGTCAGCGAGCGCGCGGCCACGCCCAACACGATCGCCGCCTACCGTGCGGATCTCTCTCACTTCGCACGTCATCTCGGTGACCAGTCCGTCGCCAGCGCGGCCGCCGCCGATCTCTCCGACTACATGGCGGGCCTGTCTCGCGCCGGCTTCTCGGCGCGCACCGCCGAGCGCCGGCTGTCCTGCCTACGCCAGTTCCATCGCTTCTTGCTCCAGGAAGGCGTGCGCAAGGACGATCCCTCACGTCTGCTGGACGCGCCAAAACGCGGTCGCACGCTGCCCCGTCTGCTGAGTGAGGCGCAGGTCGACACCTTGATCGACGCCGCGCGCACACTGCCGCCGCCGCGCGATGCTGTCGCGAGCGCTGCTGTGGTCATGCTCTACACGACGGGCCTGCGCGTATCCGAGCTGCTGGCACTCCAACGCGCCACTCTCCAGCGCGCCGAGCGGATGCTCACCGTTCGCGGCAAAGGCGGCCACGAACGGATCGTGCCGTTCTCACGCGAGGCGCACCGTCTCGCGCAGGAGCTCGTCGCCGCGAGTCCGCCAAGCGGGCATCTGTTCCACGGCCGAGACCCGAGACGCCCGCTCACCCGGCAAGGACTGGATCTCGTCCTGGCCGACGCCGCGCGCGCCGCCGGGTTCGGCCCTGGCTTGCTTTCACCGCACGTGCTTCGGCATTCATTCGCCAGTCACATGCTCGCCGGCGGCGCCGATCTTCGCCATCTTCAAGTGCTACTCGGCCATGCCGACATCACCACCACCCAGAAATACACCCACGTGCTGCCCGAACGCCTGCGCCGGCTCGTCGAAACTCACCATCCGCTGGCCGCCCCCATACCTGCCGAAGTCAGCGAAACATGCTAGAGCCGACCGATGCGCGAATTTCTTGAGTTCGAGAAGCCGATCGCCGAACTCGAAAGCAAAATTGAAGAACTCCGGCGAATGTCCGATCCGGACGGGATCAACATCGCCGAGGAACTCGGCCGGCTGACAGAGAAGGCCGATCGTCAGCTCCGCACGACCTACGCCAAGCTCACGCCGTGGCAGAAAACCCAGGTTGCCCGTCATCCCGAGCGCCCGCGCGCGCTTGACTACATCGCAGCCCTGATCACCGACCACGTTCCGCTCGCCGGCGATCGCGCCTTTGCCGAAGATCGCGCCATCGTGGGCGGTCTCGGCCGTTTCGAAGGCGAGCCGGTCATGGTGCTCGGCATCGAACGCGGCGGCGACACCGACACCCGCGTCCGCCACAATTTCGGCATGGCCAGGCCCGAAGGTTACCGCAAGGCGCGCCGCCTCGTCGAGCTCGCCGGCCGCTTCGCGCTCCCACTCCTGACATTCGTCGACACGGTCGGCGCCTTCCCCGGGATCGACGCCGAAGCCCGCGGCCAGGCTGAAGCAATCGCGCGCTCGATCGACGCCTGCCTCGCAGCACCCGTGCCCATCCTCGCCACCATCATCGGCGAAGGCGGCTCGGGCGGTGCCATCGCGCTCGCCGCCGGCGATCGTGTCTACATGCTCGAGCATTCGATCTACGCCGTGATCTCGCCCGAAGGCTGCGCGTCCATCCTGTGGCGCGACAAGGATAAGGCCCCGCTTGCCGCCGAAGCGCTCAAGCTCACCGCCCAGGACCTGAAATCACTCAAGCTGATCGACGACATTATCGAGGAGCCCGTCGGCGCTGCCCACCGCGCGCCCGCCGAAACGATTGAGTCGGTGCGTCGGGTCCTCGCCGCTGCACTTCCTGAACTACGCGGTCTCGATTCGGCCACGCTGAAGTCCCGTCGTCGGGAGAAGTTCCTCGCAATGGGTCGGGAAGCGGGCACTTAGGAGATCAAGAGCTCTGCCCTTGGACCCCCTGAAGCCGATCGGCCCCGGACCCGGTGTGGTGAGACAAGGCCACGAACGCTGTTGCTGCCGAGGAGGAAAGCCACACACGATTGTGTGCGAAAAAATCCTCACCCAGCAGCATGTCGCCGGTCGCGAGATGCGTGCTTCCGACATCCAGCCGAATATTGTGCAAGGTCACCGTGCCGATCTTGAAGCTGCTGAAGCGATGCAGATGCCCATATCGCGGCGTTGCGTCCACGCCCTCTGAACGCGTAGGCGGATCACCTGCCAAAGCCGCGCTGTCCAGCCCAAGCCGAGCAAGAGCGCCTTCTGAAATCACGGTTCGCCGAGATCCCGTGTCGACCACGGCCTGCAGCTTCACGCCGTCGACAACGATTGGCATCAAAATCAGGTTGTTTGTGGCCCGCACGAGCGGCAGACGCATCACTCGTCCGGTCCACTCCGGCCGGTCAGTCTCGCAATCAGTGCGCACATAAAGTCCGAGCACGTTGTGCGGCCGATCGATATCCAGGTCGTAAGGTTCGAGCACATCGAGGCCGATCAGGCCGGAGACCGGAGGATCAAGCTTGGCAAGCGGCCCCACAAGCGATCCCACCGGAAGGCTGAGATCGCCAGTGTCGCGATCCCCGAAACGTATGCCCGGAACCAGCGCGTTGGGCACCGTGACTTCACCGCCGCCGGTCCCGATCAGGTGCGACGTGCGGTGCGGATCACGCTGTAGTCCCAACATTTTTTCTTGACCATCGGCAATCATCGACAACTGCGCGCCGGTATCGACCACCATGGTGGCAGGCTTGTCATCTATGACGACCGACACTGCCAGATACCCTGCCGCCGGCAACAGAGGCAGCGAAGCCACATGCTCCAGGGCGCAGACGTTTTGCGTCTCCGGCCCCGCACACCCCGCCAGCAGCGCCAGGACGAGAAGGCGTGTTCCAAAGATAGGACCTTTGGCGGGGTTCGGGGCAGCGCCCCGAGCCTCCCTCAAATCACCCCAACTCCATCGCAAGCACGACAAACGTAAGTCGCCGCCGTCCCACCGACAGGCGTCCGGTAATCTCGCGCGACCGCCGCCAGCGCGTCCTCGACCGCGTCCGGCGCCAGCACCGAGACAACGCAGCCGCCAAAACCGCCGCCGGTCATGCGCACGCCGCCACGCGACCCGATTACCCCTCCAATCACGGCAACCAACCGATCGATCCCCGCCGTTGTGATCTCGAAATCATCACGCATCGAGGCATGCGACGCGCCCATCAGCCGCTCGAGCGCTCCGGTATCGCCCTCAGCCAGCGCGGCGGCAGTGTCGAGAACGCGTGCATTTTCGCTCACGATATGCCGCGCGCGCCGGAACGCGACGTCGTCCAATCCGTCTCGATCTGCTTGCAGCATCGCGAGGTCGACATCGCGCAGCGCCGACACCCCGTAATGCTGCGCCGCTCGGCCGCACTC
The DNA here is from genome assembly GCA_964250835.1 of uncultured Acetobacteraceae bacterium. Taxonomy (GTDB): domain Bacteria; phylum Pseudomonadota; class Alphaproteobacteria; order Acetobacterales; family Acetobacteraceae; genus CAXTPV01. The sequence continues at coordinate 9,940 of CAXUIA010000044.1, forward strand.
TTCTCGCCGGCGATTATACTCGCTGCCGACCAGCCCGCGCTCGATGCCCGAATGAACAATCAGCACCACCAGACCCTTGCTGATCGCAACCGGTCGCACGTCGAGGGTCCGGCAGTCGATCAGCAGCGCGTGGCCTGCAACGCCGCGCGCCGAGATCAATTGGTCCATGATCCCACATGCTACACCGACAAACTCGTTTTCCGCAGCCCGCGCGATAACCGCGACATCGGTCACCGACACCAGATCGAGCTGCTCGAGCCGGCGGAACGTTTCAACGAGAGCCACCAGCATCGACGCCGACGATGACAGTCCCGCGCCCTGTGGCACGTTGCCGGCAACGGCAAGGTCCGCGCCGCCAAGCGACATACCGCGCGACGCCAGCACCTGCACCGCGCCGCGCACGTACTCCGACCAGCCCTCGGCATGCGCAATCGCTGAGCCCACTGCGAAGCTGTCGGCAGCCGCGCCGATGTCTGCTGCCACAACACGCACCTGGCCGTCGTCGCGACGGCGTGCGGCGACCACGGTCCCGAAATCGATCGCGCACGGCAGCACCAAGCCGTCATTGTAGTCGGTATGCTCGCCGAGCAGGTTCACCCGGCCCGGGGCCTGCACCAGCAGCGCCGGCGGCCCGTCGAACGCGCGGATGAACGCCGCGCGCGCGCGCTCCGCAGGCGGGCTCAATCGACGTTCGCCCGCAACAGTGCAGCCGCCTGCTCCGGCGTGAGGTCTCTTTGCGCTTCGGCCAACATCTCGAATCCAACCATGAACTTCCGCACCGACGCCGACCGTAGCAGCGGCCGATAAAAGTGCGCGTGCCACTGCCAAGGCGATGGCTCGCGTCCGTCAAATGGCGCACCATGCCAGCCCATCGAATACGGGAACGACGTCGCAAAGAGCGCGTCGTAGCAGGCGGTCAGTCGTCCAACTATTCGCGCCAGATCCAACCGCGCGTCGGCATCAAGATCCGGCATGCGGGCGACGGCAAACGTCGGAATCAGCAGCGTTTCAAAGGGCCAGACCGCCCAATAGGGGACGATCGCCAGCCAGCGTTGCGTTCGCACCACGACCCGCTCGCCCTTATCCGCTTCGCGCGCCGCAAGATCGAGCAGCATCGGCCGCGAGAACTGCGCGTGGTAGGTCCGTTGGTGCGCATCCTCCAGCGCGGGCTCGTCGGGGATGTAGTCGGTTGCCCAGACCTGTCCGTGCGGATGCGGGTTTGAGCACCCCATCATGGCACCCTTGTTCTCGAACATCTGCACCCACGGATAACGTTGCCCAAGCTCGGCCGTCTGTGCGCACCACGTCTGGACAATGCGGACAACCGCATCGAGCGGCAGCTCGGGCAGAGTCTTGCTGTGATCTGGCGAGAAGCAGATCACCCGGCTGGTTCCGCGCGCCGGCGTCAGTGCGAACAGCGGATCGTCACCCGGCGCCTGGTCCGGCACATCGGCCATGACCGCCGCGTAATCGTTGGTAAAAACAAACGTTCCCTCGTAATGCGGATTACGTTCGCCGCTGACCCGCACATTGCCTGGACACAAATAGCAGGTGGGATCGTAAGCAACCGGCGTCTGCGTTTCGAGCCGTTCCTCCTGCCCCTGCCAAGGCCGTTTGGCACGATGCGGCGACACCAGCACCCACTGTCCGTTGAGCGGATTGCGCCGCCGATGCGGATGATCAACGGGGGAGAACGCGCTCACGCCGGCGGCTCTCCCTCGACGACGGCATGCCCCGCCGCGATGATCATCGCCGACACCCGCGCCATCGCCTCGCCGAGATCGGCGTCATTGGTGCCGCGCGCCACGATGGCGACGCCGTTCGAGTCGTTGCGGTAGAAGGGATAGCTGCCGAGATCTAGGCTCGAGAACGAGGCGGCGATGGTGCGAAGCGGCGCCGCGATCGCGCCTTCAACCATGCCCAACGCGTGCAC